>JABDIP010000422.1 GCA_013003675.1 Inquilinus sp. | reverse complement strand
GCCCGGCGGCGCCTTCCTGCTCGCCCATCTGGGCGACGGCGACGGCGGTGTCTGGCGCCTTGACCCCGACGGCACGGCCTCACCGGTCCTGACCGAAATCGACGGCACGCCGCTGCCGCCGACGAATTTAGTGCTGCATGACGACCGGGGTCGGTTGTGGGTTACCGTCAGCACCCGCCGCCACCCGCGCGCCCTGGCCTATCGCGGCGATGTCGCCGACGGCTTCGTCGTCCTGGTCGATGACGACGGCGCGCGGATCGTCGCCGACGGGCTCGGCTACGCCAACGAGTGCGCAATCCACCCCGACGGGCGGCGGCTGTTCGTCAACGAGACCTTCGCCCGCCGCACCCTGTGCTTCGACATCGCCGTCGATGGCGGATTGTCGAACCGGCGGGTGGTCGCGACCTACGGCGCCGGCACCTTTCCCGACGGTCTCGCCTTCGATGCCGAAGGCGGCGCCTGGGTCACCAGCATCGTCAGCAACCGGCTTCTCAGGGTGGGCACCGATGGCGGCGGCATCGACATCGTCCTCGAGGATTGCGACCCGGCCGCGCTGGAAACCGTCGAGCGGGCCTTCGTCGGCGGCACGATGGGCCGGCCGCATCTCGATACGGCGATCGGCACGACGTTGCGCAACATTTCCAGCCTCGCCTTCGGCGGCGCCGATCTGCGCACCGGCCATCTGGGTTGTCTGCTGGGCGACGCGGTCGGCCGGCTGCGCCTGCCCGTCGCCGGCCACCCGCCGGCGCATTGGCGCTATTCGCTCGATGCGCTGGACGCCGCCTTGGCGAGCGCCGCGCAATGACGGGCAAGCTGCGGGTCGCCGTGGCCGGCGCCGGCTATTTCAGCCGGTTCCAATACGCGGCCTGGGCCCGGCTGCCCGACGTGGAACTGGTTGCCGCGTGCAACCGGACCGAGGCCGGCGCCCGCGAGGTCGCCGGCGAATACCGCATCCCTGAAACCTTTGCCGAGGTGCCGGCGATGCTCGACGCCGTGCGGCCGGATCTTCTGGACATCGTCACGCCGCCGGAAATCCACTTCGAATGCATTCGCGCCGGGGCGGAACGTGGCGTGGCGATGGTCTGCCAGAAGCCGTTCTGCCGCACCCTGGCCGAAGCCGAGGAGGCGGTGTCGATCACGGTGCGGGCCGGCGTCACCCTGGCCGTGCACGAGAATTTCCGCTTCCAGCCCTGGTACGGCGAGGCCAAGCGCCTGCTCGATACCGGCGCACTGGGCGAGCCGCTCGGCCTCACCTTCCGGCTGCGGCCGGGCGATGGCCGCGGCCCGTCGGCCTATCTGGCACGGCAGCCCTATTTCCGGACCATGCCGCGCTTCCTGGTGCACGAGACGGCGATCCATCTGATCGACACCTTCCGCTACCTGCTCGGCGAGGTCGGCTCGGTCTACGCCGATCTGCGCCGGCTGAACCCGGTCATCGCCGGCGAGGACGCCGGGCAGATCCTGCTCGCATTCGGCGGTGGCGCGCGCGGTCTGATCGACGGCAACCGGCTGGTCGATCATGTCGCCCAGGACCGGCGGCGCACCATGGGCGAGATGCTGCTGGAGGGCAGCGAGGCGGTCCTGCGGCTGGACGGCGACGGCCGCCTGTATCTGCGGCCGCTGGACAGCAACGAGGAACAGGAGTGCCGTTTCGACTGGCAGGATGTCGGCTTCGGCGGCGACTGCGTCTATCGGCTGCAGCGCCATGTGGTCCGGCATCTGTTGGCCGGCGAACGGCTGAGCAATAGTGGCGTCGACTATCTGGTCAATCTGCGCATCGAGGAGGCGGTCTACCGCTCCGCTGCCGAGGGCCGCCGGATCGCGCTCGGCGAGGCCGCACGATGAGGACGGGCGGAATGATGGCCAGAGGTGCGAACGCGAGCCGGAAAGGGCCCGGTTGGGCCATGAGCGCCGATCGCGCCCGCATGGCGACGCTGTGTCTGCCCCCGCGTCCCACCGAATCCAATGCCGACCACGCCGTAATCGTCGACGCAATCGCCCGGCGCGACCCGGCGGCGGCCCGCCGCCTCCACCATGAGCACCGGGTTCGCTCCGGCCGCACGCTGGACCTTCTCGAACGGCACGGAATCAATCAGCTATAGGACGGCGGGACGCGCTATGCGGCTCAGTGATGGGCGATCTCGCGGTCGGTGAACAGGAACTCCCTGAGCTGCTCCTCGAAATCCGCGCTGTTGCGGCGGATCCATTCGAGCACCATCGCCGCGTGCTCCATCTCCTCGCGCATGTTGTGCAGCAGGATCGCCTTCAGCGCCGGATCCTCGCAATCGTCGGCCCGCTGCCGGTACCAATCGACCGCCTCCAACTCCTCCATCAGCGAGACGATGGCGTGATGCAGGTGCAGCGTCTCCTTGCTCAGCTTTTCGCGCGGCGCGTGCAGCGCCATGCTTGATCCCGTCATTGCTCTACTCCTCTCCGGGTTCGGTCATCCAGATCGATCGCACCATAATGGGCGTCACCCAACGCGTCACTTGTCGGAGCGCCGTCTCAGTCGGGAGGCCAGCGCCTGCAGACCGATCGATACCAGGAGCCAGGCCGCCACCGCCACCGACAACAGAACGAGCTGCCCCGATGTCGGGTTCCGCCAGACCTCGCGCAGACGGTCGCCGAGGGCGGTCATCACCGCCATGCCCGGCGCCATGCCCAGCACCGTGCCGGCAAGGTAGTCGCGGAAGCGGATGTGGCTGGCGCCGGCAACAAGGTTGATCAGAGAGAATGGCGCCACCGGCACCATGCGCAAGGCGGCGATCGACAGGACGCCCTTCTCGCCGATCGCGCGGCTGATGCGATTGAGGCGCATACCCATCATCCCCCGCAGGGTCTTGCGGCCGGCGATTGCCCCTATCTGATAGGTCGTGGCTGCGCTGAGCAACGCGCCGATGCCGGCCATGGCGAATCCTATCCAGGGGCCGAAGGCGATGGCGGTCAGCGCGATCAGCACGGTGATCGGGAAGACAACAAGCCCGGCCCCGATATAGACCAACGGCATTGCGAGATAGACCCAGCCTGAGCCCCGCATCTCTTCGATCAACGGCAACAAGCTCTCCGGATCGGTCAACCGGGCCAGCGGCGTGACCTGCCACAGCAGGACCAGCCCGATCAGCGCCGCCGCGGCGATCAGCAACTTGGCGATCCGGCCGAGAGATTGTTTCGCTGGCTCGCCGCCGAACATGTCGCCGACGATCCTCTCCGCCTCGGCCGGGCGCTCGGCATCCGCGACGCCGGTCACCGCGTCGGCCAGATCGTCGTCGTAGCGCTCGTCATCCTCGATTGGCTGCAACGCCCTGCCGCCGCCGGACAGAGTGTCGACGACATGGAACAGGGATCCGGACTCCTCCAATACCGAGCCCACCGCCTCCGCCCCGACCCCCAGATGTTCGGCCAGCAAACGGCTGCGCAGAGTGGCGATGGCTTTCCGCTGGCTATCGTCGCGCGCCTCGATCGCCAGGTCGCACTCGGTGTCCAGCCCCATCGACCGGTTGTTGAGGTTCGATGAGCCGATCCGCAAGAACTGGTTGTCGACGATGGTCAGCTTGGCATGCACCATCACCGGCTTGGCGCCGTCGCCGACGGTTGGATGGACCAGCCGCACGCGGTCTCCGACTCCAGCCTCCTCGAGCCGACGGGCGAACCGTAGCCGGCCGACGCCCATCGTCCGCACCTCCATCCACCCGTCCGGCTGCTGCGGGCCGATCACCAGAACCTCAAGATCGGGCTTCGCGCCCAACCGCTCGATCAGCGCCTCGGCGACCCGGTCGGTGGTGAGGTACTGGTTCTCGACATAGATCCAGCGTTCGGCGGCCTCGATCGAGCGCAGATAGAGGGCCTCGACTTCGCGCACCTCGGACCGGTCGTGAAGCGCCGGCAGGGTCCGCGCGATGCCGACCCGCAGATCGGCGATGTCCGGCGAGACATCGTCCGGCCACGGATCGCCGGTGGGATCGACGTCTGCGGGGTCTTCGCAAGCCGCATCGGCCCATCGGTCACGGACCAACTCGCCGAGCGCTGCCGCAGCGTCGCCATCGACAACCATTTGCATGTCGTGGAACGGGTCGTAGGGGTTGCCATCGGGGTCGGCGCGGTCGGGCTCGTCCGGCCGATGTGCGCAGGTGTCCCAACGGCGGATGGTGAGGTCCAGCCCGCCGCAGAAGGCAGCCGCGTCATCGACGACCACCAGCTTCTGATGATGGCTGGCCCCCATCGGCAGTACGTCGTCGAGGCACACGCGCACCGCCGCCGGCGTCTTCCAACCAAGGTTTAGCGCCGGCAGCGGCTCCCGATCGAGCGCATAGAGCACCGAATAGTCCCACAAGAGCACATGGATCTTCAGCGCCGGACGCTGCTCGGCGATATAGGCGAGCAGTTCGCCCAGTCGGTTCGGCGCGCCATCGGACAGCCGTTCGTCGTCGTCCGGCAGCAGCCGAGTCCGACTGTCGATGTCCCAGCCGACGATGAAGACTGACTGCCGCGCCTTCAGCAGCGTCGACCGCACCGCCGCGAAATAGGCGTCGCCGTCGATCAGGACGGCCGCGCGTTGCGCACTCTCGATGCGCCAGCAGGTCGCTCCAGCGACCAGGATGGTGTCGCCGCCTCTGTCGTGGTTTTGGTGTTGCACGGAGGCGGGACCTGTCGGTTGGCGCTACGGCACATCAATGAAATGCACACTCGACGGCCCAATTCAACCGACAGGTGGTGAGCCGCAGCGAAGCTCGGCGGATGACTATCGGCCGGTCGCCGCCGCCGCGTCCTGCTCGTCGACCTCGTCGAACGCCGCGGGGTCCATCGGCGACAGCGTGGCGGTTGCCACCAGCGAATCGGTGAAGTCCCCGCGATCCGCCGCCGGCGCGCGGTCCCGCACCTGCATCCGCACCAGAACGAACAGGGCGAGCGCCGTCTGCGTCGCGGCGGTGAAGGCGAACAGGCTGTTCGGGCCAAACCGCGCCATCAGGCCGGAGGCCGCCATCGGACCGACCACGGCGCCGAGCGCGTAGAGCAGGAGCAGCCCGCCGGCGACCTCCACATAATCCTGTGGCGAGACGTGATCGTTGGTATGGGCGACCGACACCGCATAGAGCGGGAAGGCGAACGCCCCGAACAGGAACGAGAACACCAACGTGCCCGGCGGCCAGTTCGGCGCCACAGTGACCAGGGCGATGCCGGCTGCCGCCGCCGCCAGGGCAATGCCAACGATGATCCGCCGCCGGTCGGTCTTGTCCGAGGCGCGGCCCAGCGGGTATTGGCCGATCGCCCCGGCGATCACCGTCACGCTCATGAACACGGCGATGCCGCCGACGCTCAAGCCGCTCTCCTGGGCGAACAACGGCCCCAGGGACCAAAAACACCCGTTCACCGCACCGACCACGAAACAGCCGGCGAAGCCGACCGGCGACGTCTTGAACAGGCGGCCGATACGAATGCCGACCTGGTCGATCGGCGCCGGCGCCGGGGCCGTCGTCATGGCCACCGGCACCGCCGCCAGCGACACCAGGATCGATGACACGGCGAACAGGGTGAAGGCGGTCGGGCTATCCAGCACGATCATCAACTGGCCCAGCGTCAGCACCGTCAGATTGATGACGGCATAGATCGAGAAGACGAACCCTCGTGTTTCGTTGGTCGAACGTTCGTTCAACCAACTCTCGATAATCATGAACAAGGCGGCGAAGCAGAAACCGGTCATCGCCCGCAACGGCCACCACACGTAAGGGCTGACCGCCATCGCATGCGCCAGTGCGACCGCCGAGGCGATCGACACCATGGCGGTGAAGGCCCGGATGTGGCCGACCCGCCGCACGACATAGGGCGCCATCAGGCAGCCCGCCGCGAAGCCGAGGAAATAGAACGAGCCGAGAATGCCGATCTGCAACGTCGAGAAGGCCTCGATGTTGGCCCGCACCGGCAGCAGGGTGCTCTGCAGCCCGTTGCCCATCAACAGGATGGCGACGCTGATCAGCAAGGCGGTGACGGGCCCGAGCGCGCTTGCCATGGTCGGACTCAATCAGGGTGGGTGTCGGTGGTGCCGAGCATTCGGCAGCCACGGAGCCGGGATCGCTGCCGCATCCCGCTGCGGGCTGCGTGCCAGCGCGTACATATCACGCCCCGATACGTGTTTCGACGCTTGTGTTGCAGTCGGCTCGGTGAACAGATGGACGGCAGGATGCGAGGCTGCATCTTGCGGGACCATGGTTCGAATTGGCCAAGGATGGCATGGCGGAAGACGGAG
Organism: Inquilinus sp.; assembly: GCA_013003675.1. Lineage (GTDB taxonomy): Bacteria > Pseudomonadota > Alphaproteobacteria > DSM-16000 > Inquilinaceae > JABDIP01. The sequence continues at coordinate 12,916 of JABDIP010000422.1, read as the reverse complement.
CAGGGCAGACGGACCGCGCCGGTTCGGCCGGGAATCGGCTGCCGGCCGGAATCTGGGTCCTCGGCATGGTCAGCCTGTTCACGGATTTGTCGTCGGAACTGGTGCACAGCCTGTTGCCGGTCTTCATGGTCGGCACGCTGGGTGCCAGCACCATTCTGGTCGGCATTGTCGAGGGGATCGCCGAGGCCACAGCCTCCATCGTCAAAATCTTCTCCGGCGCGCTCAGCGACCATCTCGGCCGGCGCAAGCTGCTGACTGTGTTCGGCTATGGCTTGGCCGCCCTGTCCAAGCCGCTTTTCGCCGTTGCGCCGACCATCGGGTGGGTATTCACCGCCCGCTTCGTCGACCGGATCGGCAAAGGGATTCGCGGCGCACCGCGTGATGCGCTGATCGCCGACTTAACGCCGGCCCGGTTGCGCGGCGCCGCCTTCGGCCTGCGGCAGTCGCTCGACACGGTGGGTGCCTTTCTCGGCCCGCTGGCGGCGGTCGGCCTGATGGCGCTGCAAGCCGACGACATCCGTGCGGTCTTCTGGTTCGCCGTCATACCGGCCCTGGTCGCGGTGGTAATCCTGGTCGGCGGATTGCGCGAACCGGTGCCTTCCGGCGCGATTGAGAGCCGGCCGCCACCGATCAGCCTACGTGAAATCGGCCGCTTGCCGACCGCCTTCTGGGGCGTCGTGGCGATCGGCACCGGACTGGCACTCGCCCGATTCAGCGAGGCCTTCCTCGTTCTGCGGGCAGATACCGTTGGTTTGCCGCTGACCTTCGTGCCGTTGGTGATGGTGGTGATGAGCGCCGTCTATGCGCTGTCCGCCTACCCCGCCGGCGTGCTGTCCGACCGCGTCGGGCGCGACGGCATCCTCGCCGTTGGCCTCATCGTGCTGATCGTCGCCGACCTGATGCTGGCCGCCGCGCAGGGGCCGCTGATCGCGCTGATCGGGGTTGGCCTGTGGGGCCTGCATATGGGGCTGACCCAGGGCATCCTGGCGACGCTGGTTGCCGATACAGCGCCGAAATCGCTGCGCGGCACCGCCTTCGGACTGTTCAATCTGATCGGTGGAACGATGATGTTCGGGGCCAGCCTGCTGGCCGGCGTTCTTTGGCATGTCTGGGGGGCGACGGCCCCCTTCTGGTCGGGCGCCGGGCTCACGGGCCTGGTCTTGCTGGCCTGGAGCGGAAATCGACGGCGGCTGCGAGCCGGCGCCGGACGAGCCGAAATGGACGGCTCGTAGAAACGAGCACGCCGCTTCCGGCCGAAGCCGGAAGCGGCGTGCGAAACGGTTTAGTCGAGCGCGACGATGTTCTCGGCGGCGGACTTGCCGTTACGACCCGGGACCAGTTCGTACTGGACCTTCTGGCCTTCGCGCAGCGACCGCAGGCCGGCGCGCTCAAGCGCCGAAATGTGGATGAACGCATCGCGCGAGCCGTCGTCGGGCTGGATGAAACCGAAACCCTTGGCGGGATCGAACCACTTAACAGTACCGGTAGCCATGGCTACTCCTTTCACAAACGGTAATGGTCACACCGACGCCCCGAGGGGGTGTGGGAGAACCGGTCGAGACGTACACATTGTCAGGGAGCAACTTGGCGGACCACGTGGTAGTCGATCGCAGGAAGCACCGTAACCGTGCAACGTAACGCCGCGCATATTGCCGCCGGCGCCCGCCCTGTCAAGTAACATTACTCGCGTCGGTACCCATCGGCACGGCCGTACGGCTTGCGGAGGTCGAGCCCATGGCTCAGTTTCGAGCGGCCATGACCAGTCGAATCTTCGTCATCCAGGGCCATCCCGACCCCGCCGGCGGCCGCCTCTGCCACGCCCTCGCCGAGGCCTATGCCGACGGCGCGGAGAATGCCGGGCACGAGGTCCGGCGTATCGACGTGGCGGCGCTCGACTTCCCGCTGCTTCGTACCAAATCCGGCTTCGAGAACGACGACGCCCCACCGTCGCTGCGCCCGGCGCAGGAGGCGATCGCCCGGGCGGATCACCTGGTGATCGTCTACCCGCTATGGCTCGGCACCATGCCGGCGCTGCTGAAGGGGTTTTTCGAGCAGGTGTTGCGTCCCGGCTTCGCGTTCGGCCAACCGGCCGCCGGGACCATGGGCAAGGCAATGCTGCGGGGCCGGTCGGCGCGGATCGTCATCACCATGGGCATGCCGGCGCTGATCTATCGCTGGTATTTCCGGGCCCACAGCCTGAAGAGCCTGGAACGCAACATCCTGCGCTTCTGCGGCATCGGCCCGATCCGCGAATCCCTGTTCGGCATGGTCGAGGCGGTCGGCGGCGCTACGCGTCGACGCTGGCTGGAGGAGATGCGCCGCCTCGGCGGCGCGGCGCGATAGCGCCCAGGCGGTCGCGACCGGGTCTCATTCATCATGCGTCAGCCCCTTGCCCGGTGACGCCGATCCGCTTGCCCATGGCGTTCCTACGACACGCCCTTTCCGGTCATCCAGCGCGGCGGCCGTAGTAATCGAATCGCCGCTGGTCATGGCTTGACTTGTGTCAATGCCGCGTCACCGCCACCGCTCCAAAAACAACGTTGTAATAAAAACGTAACAGAAGCCGGGCGAGGGTTCCGCGGGCGACCGCGACAGTGGCGCTCGTGCTTCGAGGGAGGCGATGCCGACGGCCTGACAGGACCACCACGCCCAGCCGGAGATGAACCGGTCTGCGGCTGCCTGTGAATGCCCCGACCGACGCCACCAGAATGAGCGAGGCACGATGTACCGATCGGGCAATCCGGTGCCGTACGCCGTCTCCTACCGCACACCGTGCGGCATGTTGCTGTCCTGATCGGCGACGGGGGGCAAGGAGATCTTGGCAAGAAGAATCCTGCTGCCGACGGCCCTGGCGATCCTCGCCCTGGGCCTGTGGATCAGCCCGGATTTCCAGGAGATCGCCGCCGGGGTGGCGATCTTCCTGTTCGGCATGCTGTTGCTGGAGCAGGGGTTTCGGCTGTTCAGCGGCGGCCTGCTGGAGCAGGCGCTGGAGGTTTCCACCAACAAGCTGTGGAAGTCGCTCGGCTTCGGCATCGTCTCGACGACGCTGATGCAGTCGAGTTCGTTCGTCTCGGTGATCACCATCTCGTTCCTCAGAGCCGGGCTGCTGCCGCTGGCGGCCGGCATCGGCATCGTCCTCGGAGCCAATATCGGCACCACCACCGGCGCCTGGCTGGTCGCCGGCTTCGGTCTGAAGGTCAACATCGCCGCCTATGCCATGCCGATGCTGGTGTTCGGCGTGGTCCTGGTGTTCCAATCCTCGCGCTATCTGAAGGGGGTCGGCTACGCCATCGCCGGGGTCGGCTTCCTGTTCCTCGGCATCCATTTCATGAAGGAAGGGTTCGAGGCGTTCCACGACCAGGTCGACCTGCAAAGCCTCGCGCTTGCCGGCGCGCTCGGCTTGGCGGTCTATGCCCTGGCCGGCGTCGCCGCGACGGTGATCATGCAGTCCAGCCACGCGACCATGGTGCTGATCATCACCGCCCTGGCCGCCGGACAGATCACCTATGAGAATGCGCTCGCCCTGGCGATCGGCGCCAATATCGGCACGACGATCACCGCCATCCTCGGCGCCCTGTCGGCCAACTTCCAGGGCCGCCGGCTGGCCGCCGCACACCTGATCTTCAATACCGTGACCGCCGTCGTCGCCATCGCGCTGATCGGGCAATTGCGCATCGCGGTCGATGCCGTCAGCGATTTCGTGGGCATCGCAGCCACCGACTATGCGCTGAAGCTGGCCGTGTTCCACACCATCTTCAACGTGCTCGGCGTCGCGTTGATGACACCGGCGATCGGCCGGCTGATCGTCTTCCTGGAACGCGTCATCCCGCCGCCGATGCGCGACGTCAGCAAGCCTCGCTTCCTCAACAATGCGGTCATCGAGTTCCCGGCGACGGTGATCGAGGCCCTGCGCAACGAGGTCCAACGCCTCTACGACCACGCCACCGAGATCATCGCCCACGGGCTCAACCTGCACCGCAGCCGTATCCTCAGCGACGCCGACTTGGCCCAGGTGGTCGCCGACAGCCGCCGCGTCATCGATTTCGACCTCGACCAGCGCTATGAAGAAAGGGTGAAAGGGCTCTATGGCGCGATCGTCGAGTTCACCACGCGAACGTCGCAAAGGCTCCAAGGAGAACAGGCCGACGGCATCTATCGGCTGCGCAACGTGGGTGGCAAGATCGTCGACGCGGTCAAGGGCGTCAAACACCTGCGAAAGAACGTCAACAAGCTCACTACCCGGGACAGCGGGACCAGCCGCGACCTCTACAACGGCCTTCGTTTGCGGATCGCCGAGATCATGCGGGAAATCCATCGCCTAAAGCATGCCGATGCCGGCGAACGGACGACGCTGTGGCTGGACGAGACTCTGGCGCAGGTCGAGAGCGATCGGCGGGACGTCGACCGACGGGTCGATGCACTGATCCGCGACGACAAGATCACCGTCGAGCGGGCGACCTCCTTCCTCAACGATTCCGGCTATGCCTATCAGGTGATGCGTGACCTGATCGACGTGGCGCGCGAGCTCTATGCCGCGCCGATGGCGGGCGTGGCGGAGGTTGAAAGGCTGCTGTCGATCGGGGCGGAGCGACTCGACCAGCTCGTTGCAGCCTCGCCGACGCCGGTGGCGGTTCACGACAAGCGCGCCAGGAGCGCCTGATGAAGCTGAAGAGGATCACCAGGAAGTTGGAGCGATTCATCGGCGGCAAGGGCGGAGCCAAGGCGCCGGCGATCGAGTCCGAACACGTCGAGGAGATTCTGCAAAGACTGGACTCCAAGCGCCGGAAGCTGGAAGACAGACTGGCGCTTGCCGAGAATGATCAGGAGGGCGACCGCATCCGGCGCAAGCTCTCCATCGTCGACGAACAGAGGAAACGAGGCGACGAACTGTTGGCCATAATTCGAAGCGACGGTGGATAGGCCGTCGCGGATCATGGCACCGACCGCCCTCTGCCGGCGGTCCCAATGAGCGGCACGAAGGGCCAGGTTGCACTTCGTGCTATTATCCGATGCGGGCGAGGCGGAGGCCACTGCCCGTCGAGATCGACCTTAACCAGGGGGAGAACGAGCGATGGCCGATAGAACGGAGTTGGGGAAACATCTGGAGAAGACGCTGACCCAGCTCGAAAAGGCGTCCGATATGTCGATGGCCCGCATCAAGCAGGCATCGGCAAAAGTGCTGGAGGGTATCGTTTCAGTCGAAAAGAGCGTCGAGCAAGGGCTGTCAAAGGAAGCCATGCGGCGTAAGCTGAAAGCCTTCAAGAAGCAGCTCGGCGATCTGCAGACGCGGTCCGAGAAGGAGTTGGCCGCCCTTGGCAAGGCCAGCAAGCGCGAATTCGCCGCCTTCAACAAGGCGTCCAGGCAAATCGCCAAATCGCTCGCCAAATCGAGCGGCAAGGCTGCCACCAAGGCCAAGAAGGCCGCTGCCCCGAAGAAGGCCGCTACTCCGAAGAAGGCTGCGGCCCCGAAGAAGGCTGCCGCTCCGAAGAAGGCCGCTGCTCCGAGGAAGGCCGCCGCCCCGAGGAAGGCCGCTGCCCCGAAGAAGGCAGCCGCCCCGACGAGGGCCGCTGCCCCAAGGACGGCCGCGGCGCCAAAGACGGCCGCGGCGCCGGCGACGAGAACGGCCGCCGTCACTCCCAAGCCGGCAACGCCGGCCACCGCGAGACCGTCGCCGACCAGGGCCAAGCCGGTGTCGAGAGCCAGACCCGCCGCGGCATCGGCGCGCCCGGCGGCGGCCAAGCCGGCGGCAAAGCCTGCTCCGGTAGCGAGGGCCACGCCGGCGGCGAAGGTCGAACCGGCGGCGACAAGTGTCGCCACCCCGCCGCAAAAGGCGGCACCTGCGGCAGCACCAGCGGCGGCACCAGCGGCGGCCAAGCCCGACGGTGCGGCGGCCGCGAACAAGCCGGCCGGCGGCACGGCAGCGACCGGCTCTGGCAGGCCGACGGCGGCGAAGGCCGCCGGAAGCAGGACAACGGCGACGCCCAGTCGCAGTCCGGCCAGCCCGGCAGGAACGACCAAGACGGACTAGTGTCATGGTTTCGAAGTTCGGCACATTTCATGTGCCGGATTTCGGAAGCTGAATGACACTAGAATCAAGAAGTTAGTGTCCCTTCGATCCTGGAATTCGCTCATGCGAATTTCAGATTCGGGACACTAGCCGCCGACGCGGAGACGGCGGTTGGGCGACCACAAGTTTGAGTCGGTCGAGCGCTATATCGACGACTTGTTCGTACCTGCCGACCCGGCCCTCGACGCCGCCCTGGCGGCGCAGAGCGCCGGGTTGCCGGACATCCAGGTGTCCGCCGGCCAGGGCAAGCTGCTTTACCTGCTCGCCCGGCTGTGCGGGGCCCGGCGCATCCTGGAGATCGGCACACTCGCCGGCTACAGCGCCATCTGGCTTGGCCGTGCCCTGCGCGTCGATGGCCGGCTGATCACCCTGGAAGTGAACGCCGAACACGCGGCGATGGCGCGGACCAATCTCGACCGTGCCGGGCTCGGCGGCCGGGTGGAGGTGCTGGTCGGCACGGCGCTCGAAACCCTGCCGCGCCTGGCGGCCGGCGTAGATGCGCCGTTCGACCTGGTCTTCCTCGACGCCGACAAGACCGGCTACGTGGCCTATCTCGACTGGGCGCTCGAACTCACCCGGCCCGGCGGGCTGATCCTTGCCGACAACGTCGTGCGCGGCGGCACGGTGCTCGATGCCGGCGCCGACGCCGCCGCACAGGGTGCCCGCGCCTTCAATGCCGCCCTCGCCGCCGATCCCCGGGTCGAGGCGATCGTCGTCCAGCAGGTGGGTTCCAAGGGCCATGACGGGCTCGCCATCGCCCGGATGAAATAAGGGCAGGCTGCGATTCCTGTTCTGGTCACGGTGCTCGTGACGCCGCCCCGCCGTCGGGGCAGGAAAGCCTCGCGACCCGCCGCGTGGACTCGCGCCAGGTGCCGCCGGATTGGGCTCCGCCATCCCACACCTTTGGGCCCAATTCCCGCTATACTCCCGCGCGATTGCATGGCCGGCACGGCTCCGGCCGCGAACGGTGGAGGCGATCATGTCGGGAGTCAAAGTGGAGCACCTTGTGAAGGCCGATCCGGAGACGACGTTCCGGGCCTTCGCCGACATCCCGCGGGCGGCGGAAATGGTCGCCGGTATCGAGCGGATCGAGATGCTGTCCGAGGGGCCGGTCGGAATCGGTACGCGCTGGCGCGAGACGCGGATCATGTACGGCCGCACCGCCACCGAGGAGATGACGATCACCGCCTTCGAGCCACGGCAGGGCTATACCTCCGAGGCGGAAAGCCACGGAACCCGCTATGTCACCCGCTACACCTTCGCGCCAGAGGTCGGCGGCACGCGGGTCACGCTCGATTTCACCGGCCGGCCTGTGACCCTGGGGGCGAAACTGATGATGCCGCTGGCGTTGCTGTTTCGCGGCACCATCCGTCGCATGTTGGCGCAGGATATGGCCGATGTCGCCGCTCACGCGGAGCGAAAGGCGGCGGCCAGCTAGGGTAACGAAAGGGCCGCGTGCGCCGCTACCAGGCGCCGGTGTTGGCCATCGAACTCCAGGGTTCCGCCGGCGCCAGTGCCTCGCCCTTCTGCAGCAGTTCGATCGAGATGCCGTCCGGCGAGCGGACGAAGGCCATGCGGCCGTCGCGCGGCGGCCGGTTGATGGTGACGCCGCCCTCCATCAGCTTCCGGCAGGTGGCGTAGATGTCGTCGACGCGATAGGCGAGATGGCCGAAATTGCGGCCGCCCTGATACTCCTCCGGGTCCCAATTGTAGGTCAGTTCCACCGTCGGCGCCTGATCGGCCTTGGCCCGCTCCATATCCTCCGGGGCGGCCAGGAAGACCAGCGTATAGCGTCCCTTCTCGTTCTCCGACCGGCGAACCTCCTGCAGACCCAGCTTGTTGCAGTAGAAGTCGAGCGAGGCGTCGACGTCGCGGACACGAACCATGGTGTGCAGGTATTGCATGAGGGGCTCTCCGATCGGCCTGGTGGATTGAACCCGGCGCGTTGTCGCGCCGCCCGCCCTGTCGCGGACGGTTGCCGAGACCCTAGAGCCGGATCGCCGCGCCGGCAACCGCCGGCGCGGCCCTAGCCCCGCATCCGCGCCGCGTCCGGATCGAACAGTGGTTGCGGCTGAAGGCGCGCCGGCCGCCGTTCGCCGATGATCTCCACCGCGTAGTCGGCGCCGGCGTCGACAGCCTCGGTTCGGACATAGCCGAGCGCCACCGAGGCGCCGGCATGATGGGCATAGCCGCCGGAGGTGACCCAGCCGACAACCTCGTCGCCGCCCCAGATCGGCTCGTCGCCGATGGCGTCGGCGTCGGCTGCCTCGACCCTCAGCACCACCAGCCGGCGGGCCGGCCCCTCGTCGCGTGCCCGCATCAGTGCCTCGCGGCCGATGAAGTCGCCCTTGTCGAGGGCGACGAAGCGGTCGAGCCCGGCCTGCCACGGCGTATAGATCGGCCGGTATTCCCGCGCCCAGGTGCCCCAGCCCTTCTCCAGCCGCAGGCTGTTGAGGGCCCGGCCGCCGAACAGGCCGAGGCCGAGATCGCCACCGGCCGCGACCAACGCATCGTAGAGCGCCCGCAGATCCCCCGGCGCCACCCAGATCTCATAGCCGAGATCGCCGGTGAAGCTGATCCGGCCGACCAGCGCCGGCACGCCGCCGACCACCGTCTCGCGGACCGCCATGAAGCGGAACGCGTCGGCCGAAACGTCGTCCTCCGACACCCGCGACAGCAGGTCGCGGGCCCGCGGGCCGGCGATCTGCAGCCCGACCAGCTCCGCGCGCAGCGACCGCAGGGCGACGCCGCGATCGGGCAGCTGCGCCTCGAACCAGCGCAGATGATACTGCTCGGCGGCGCCGGAGCCGAAGATGCGGAACTCGTCCTCGGCCAGCCGCGCCACCGTGAAATCTCCGATCAGTCCGCCCTTGTCGTTGACCATCGGCGACAACGCGATGCGGCCGACCTTGGGCAACCGACCCGGTAGCAACCCGTCGAGCCACGCCTCCGCCCGCGGTCCAGACACGGCGTATTTGGCGAAGTTGGCGATCTCCAGCATGCCGACCGCCTCGCGCACCGCGCGGCATTCCGCCGCCACCGCCGGGAAATCGGTCGACCGCCGGAAGCTGACCACGTCGACCGGTTCCTGCCCCTCCGGCGCGAACCACAGCGCGTGTTCCAGCCCGAACGAGGCGCCGAACACTGCGTTCTTCGTCTTCAACTCGCCGTATAGTGGCGTCGTGCGTAGCGGCCGGGCGGCCGGCAGTTCCTCGTTGGGAAAGGTGATGCGGAAGCGCCGCGAATAATTCTCGCGCACCTTGGCGTTGGTGTAGGCGATATCGGCCCAGTCGCCGTAACGCGCCACGTCCATCGCCCAGATGTCGAAGCCCGGGTCGCCGTCGATCATCCAGTTCGACAGCGCCAGGCCGACGCCGCCGCCCTGGCTGAACCCGGCCATCACCCCGCAGGCGCACCAGTAATTGGTCAGCCCGCGCACCGGCCCGACCAGCGGGTTGCCGTCCGGCGCGAAAGTGAACGGGCCGTTGATCACCCGCTTGATCCCGGCGCCGGCGAAGGCGGGAAAATGGCTGAAGCCGACTTCCAGGCTGTCGGCGATGCGGTCGAGGTCGTTGGGCAGCAGCGCCATGTCGAAATCCCACGGCGTGGTCCGCTCCGACCAGGGCTGGCCGTGGCGCTCATAGGTGCCCATCAGCATGCCGCGGCCTTCCTGACGCAGATAGAGTTCGCCCTCGAAATCGATGCAGTGCGGCACTTCCTTGCCGGTGGTGGCATTCACCTCCTGCACCTCGGGCATGTCCTCGGTGATCAGATACTGGTGCTCCATGGCCAGCACCGGCAGTTCCAGCCCGACCATGCGGCCGACCTCGCGGGCCCACAAACCGCCGGCATTGACCACGTGCTCGGCGGCGATGCGGCCCTTCTCGGTCTCGATCTCCCAGATGCCGTCCGGCCGCTGTGACAGGCCGAGCACCCGGGTCTGACGATAGATCTCGGCGCCCTTCATGGTCGCGCCCCGGGCATAGGCGTTGGTCACGCCGGAGGGATCGACGTGGCCTTCCATCGGGTCGTGCAGGCCGCCGACGAACTGGCCGGGGTCGATCAGCGGCATCAGCGCCGCCGCCTCCTCGACCGAGACGATGCGGGTGTCCATGCCGAGATAGCGGCCGCGGGCATGGGCCATGCGCAGCCATTCCATACGCTCCGGCGTGCCGGCCAGCATGATGCCGCCGGGCAGGTGGACACCGCAGGACTGGCCGGAAACCTCCTCGATCTCGCGATAGAGTTCCAGGGTGTATTGCTGCAGCTTGGCGACGTTGGGATCGCCGTTCAGCGTGTGCATGCCGCCGGCCGCGTGCCAGGTTGAGCCGGAGGTCAGCTCCGACTTCTCGATCAGCACGATGTCGGTCCAGCCGGCCTTGGCCAGGTGATAGAGCACCGAGCAACCGACCACGCCGCCGATCACCGCGACCCGCGTATGCGATTTCATGGATCGACCTCCCCCGTCCGGCGGCGCCCGCCGCCTGGTTCCGCTTCGCACACAGTATGGTGGATCGCGGCCGGCGGAAACCCGCGAAACGCCGGTCAGAGAGGCCGATGGCGGGTGCCTTCGCCGGCGGTGACCGCCACCATCCGCCCGGGCTGCCGCACGAGGAACCGATGCCACATGCCGGCCGGCACGACGCAGACGCTGCCCGCCTCGAGCGCGACCGCGTCGGCGCCGTCGAACACCAGATCGACCGCCCCGGACAGCAATACCAGGACCTCGTCGCCGTCCGGGTGCACCTCCCAATGGGCCATGTCGGCGGCAACGTCATAGGCCGTCATCAATCGCCCCGGATAGTCCCGCGCCCCCGACGCCAACTCCGACCAGAAGGTCTCGGTCACCGGCACCGGCAAGGCGGCGCCACCGTCGGGCAGATGGACATAGGTCGCGGTGGGGTCGAGAGTCTTCGGTGTCGCGTTCATTCAGTCCTCCCCAGGCCGGCTCAATTGCCCGACCGCGCCGCCACATGAAGCCTGTCGTCCAGTTCCACTTGATAGGCGGTGGCCAGCGCGTTGGTCTCGCTGGCCATGCCGGCCACCGTCATCAGCTCGCCCAGCATGGCATCGGTCATGCCGGCCTTGCGCGCCGCGGCGGTATGCGAGTTGACGCAGTAGTCGCAGCCATGGGCGATGCTGACCGCGACGTACAGCATCTCCTTGACGATCGGGTCGAGGGCGCCCTGCGCCATCACCTGCTTCAGGCTCTCCCAGGTGCGCGCCAGCGTCGGCGGATGCTGCGCCAGCGCCTTCCAGAAATTGTTGATGCAATCGACCTGGCGCGTCGCCATGATGTCGTCGTAGACGGCGCGCACGTCCGGCGGGGCGTCCTCATACTCCACGAAACGACTGATCGGCATGCATTGGCTCCCTGTGTCGCGCCCTCAAGCGAGCCCGCGCTTGCGGTGCGCTGTTGCCCAGTTACAGGGCCAAATGAGTGTATTCCAGAGTGTATAGAACGGCTCACCCGGCTCGACGTCGGCTACAATCCGCCGACCGCCGATGCCCTCGATCGTGAGCTGGCGATACAGACTCTTGCCCGGCCCATGTTTCTTTGCCTCGCCTGCCAAGTCATGGTCGATCTTGATGAGATCGACCAAGCGGATGTCCATACGACCCCCCGGCCCCGCATGCAGGATCCGAAGCGTCGTGAGCAGCAGCCAATCGCCACTGCCACCCAAATACGCGATCAACGGTTCTTCACCGGCCTCGAGGGCGGCTTCCCGAAGCAGCATCTTCCGATTTTCCGGCGGCAAGTTATCGACCCGCTTCGTTCGGTCGCTGTCCCCTCCACAGCGGGTGAATCGCGCGAGGAGGATTCCGGGGTCGAAGGTCGGCTGACTCATGACGACGAGCCTTTCGATGCCCGGTTCGGACCGATCGGATTCGCTACCACGCGATTGCCTCGAACAGCAGCCGCAGCTTCAGGCCGCGGTGCGGGTTGACGGTCTGCACCCAGCCGACGCGGCCGTCGAGATGGGCGCGGAAATCTGGGTGGCCGTCGCGGTTCTGGCCGGCCGGCCCGTGGCGGGCGCAATTGTGCAGGATCGCCTTCAGCCGGTCGTAGTCGGGCCGCGGCACGTTGAGGTGCTGGTTGACGACGAGACCGGTCACCTGCTGCCGCCCGGCGCGGCGCATGATGCGGGTCTTGCGCCGGTTCGGCGCGAAGCGCTCGGCGCGGATGATCTCCTCGACCGTGGCCAGGAACGAGCCGATCCCGGCCGCGAATTCGTCATCGCCGGAGAAGGCGAGATCGTCGGCATAGCGCGTGTAGCGCGCGCCGGCATACTCGGCCAATTGGTCGAGCCGGGCATCCAGGCGATTGGCGCTGAGATTGGCCAGCGCCGGCGAGGTCGGCGCCCCTTGCGGCAGATGTGGGGCGGCCTCAGGCACGAAGGCGCCCGGCGGCCGCTTGACGCCGGGCGCCGCCGCCAACACGCCGCGCGGCGTGGTCGTGCTGCACAGCCCGGTCAGCAGCCGCGCCACCGCCGTCGGATAGCCCAGGCAGCGGAAGATGCCGTGCACGCGTTCCAGCGGCACGCTGGGAAAGAAATCGGCCAGGTCGAGGGTGGCCACCACCGCCTCGCCGCCATGCCGGGCCGCGCCGCCGAGGCAGGAACGGCCCTTGACGAATCCATGCGCGGCCTCGTGCACCGGGATCCGATCGAGAATGTCGCGCAGGATTTGCCGCTGCAAAGCCTTCAGCCGCGGCTTCGGCGCCTCGATCAGCCGCGGCGCGCCCCTGCGCTTGGGCACCCAGGCATAGCTGTAATGCTGCAAGGGGCGCTTTTCGGTGACCCCATGCTGGCGCCTTGTGTCCGCGAACCAGTCGAGTTCCGGCGGCAA
>JABDIP010000385.1 GCA_013003675.1 Inquilinus sp. | reverse complement strand
GTGCCGAAGGTCGGACCGAGGCGTTCCGCCGCTTCCGCCCAGGCGACGGCTTCCGCGCGGGGAACCGGGACGAGATCGCCCAGTTCGACCCGGGCGACGCCGATCCGCGCGGGGAACTGGAGAAGCGGTTCGATGGAAGCGATCTCGCGGACCGGATCGCCGGCCTTCGAGGTGCCGATCGTGTCGGCCTCTGTATAGAAGGAGAGGTAGTCCTCGCCGGCGGTCGTCTGCACCGCCCGGGAACAGCCGGCGACGAGAACGAGCGCCGCGCCGAGCGCAAGGAGTTTGGTACTTGCTACCTGCATTGGATGGATCCCCCATATTTTATCGCGAATTACACGAAATCTGACGGCGATTTGCGGCATGGCGACGGTCGCAACCGGGCCAAGTCGCCTCCGCCCGCCCCATTCGGGCCACGAGATCGACATTGTGTGCGGCGCAGACTTGCCTCCGACGCCGAAAACGCTAGGCTTCGATGCTGATCAAACTTGGGAGTAGGGCATGAACGACGGATATCTTGGGGCACGCTTGGTGAAAGGCGGCCGTACCGGCATGTTCGCCATGGCGATCGCCGTCGCCGGCATCGCATCGCTGGGTACGGCGAGCAAGGCATTGGCGGATGGCCATGGACAACGCGTGTACAACCAGTGCCGCGCGTGCCATGTGCTGGACGCCGGCGTCAATCGGGTCGGGCCGTCCCTGGCCGACCTCAATGGCCGCACCGCCGGCACGGTCGACGGCTTCCGCTACTCCCCGGCGCTGGCCGATTCCGGCATCGTCTGGAACGAGGAAACGCTGAAGGCGTATCTCACCGATCCGCGCGGCTACATTCCCGGCAACCGCATGGCGTTCCGCGGGATCAGAAAAGAAGAAGACCTTGACGCCCTCGTCGACTATCTGTTCGGCGATGACTGAACCGACATCCCACCGCCCGCCACAGGCCTGATGGCCGGCGGCGGGCGGCGATCGTACGGCAGGGCATTCCGCGGATATCCCGTTATTTCGCCGGCAACGTCCGCGCATAGGCGAGAACGTCGACCGCGATCTGGATGTCGAAGGCCCGCAGCGAGATCATCTCGACACCGGGATGGCCGTTGCGGATCTTGTGCAGAACCTCCCACGGGTTCGCTTGCGCTTCGGTGCCGACATAGCCCGGCTCCTCCGAAGAGCCCCAATTCAGCGCGCGGCCTTCGAAGCCGTGGCAGGCGGCGCAGACCGTCTGGAACACCGACGCGCCGCGGCCCGGGTCGCCGCGCACCTCGCCGCTGTCGAAATCGATGTAGGCATTGGTGTCGTGCTGTCCGGCGCTGACGAATCGGGCCAGACGCTCCGCGGCGTCGGCTGGAAGTATCGACTCGGTGAATCCGTGGGTCGACCCTCGCAGGATGCGCACGATGGCGTCAGGATCGGCACCTACCATGCCGTCAATGCCGGCGATGCCAGTGGCGTGCGAGCCGCTGCCGTATTTGCCGGCCGCGCCCCGGTAGTCCCAACCGTGGCATTCCTTGCAGCGCCATGTGGACGCGCCGCTCTGCCGCCCCGTTGACGGATAGGCGGGATGTGTCCCGGCCGGCGCGTTGACTTCGAGAGCACTCATCCAATTGTCGTAAAAGCGACCGCCGGACACCAGCGTCCACGCCTCCGTCGGCGCAGCCGGCGCTCCATAGATGTAGTCGCGATGGTACGCCTCGTCGTCCGTCGCCAATTGGCCGAGGGCCGGTGTCGTCAAGACCAACCCGAGCAGCATCGTGGCTGCCATCGGACCGGCGACGCGGCCGGGAATCCGCTGCCAGGTCCGCTCACCGGCGGCTGTGTCCACCCGATCGAAGATTTTCTGCATGTCGTCTCCTTGGCCCGACACGAGGGAACCGCGGGTCCGATTGAAAAAAGTTCGACGGGGGAATACCCCACGGTAGGGCAAGACGACAGAAATGGAAAGAAGGAGCACTGAAAACTGCCTCAATGTTCCATTAGGAGGCCCGATCCGGCCAGATTGACGGCAACGACACGGCGTAGGGCGACTTGCTCACAGGATTGCCATCCTTTTCGCGGAGGTTGTCGCCTTCGACTTGGCCGACCACGCTGGCCGGCAGCCGCTTAACGCATCATTGTCGGCGGACGCATAGCCTTGCGGGAACCTAGGTGGAGCACTCCGTTGCCCGTCACACTCACGCCCCTCTCGAGATCGCGATGAGACGCCTCGCCGGTGGCCGTCTCGATCGGCGGGCGTTGCTGACCGGGCTGTTGGCGATCGGCGCCGTGCCTGCCTGGTCGGCCGGGGCGGCGGCGCGCGACATCGATCCGAGCGGCGATGTCTATCGACTGGCCCGGATGACGGTGTTCGGCACGCCGCGCCAAGCCCGCGAGGCGCTGATCGGCCTGGGCCGGCTCGGCCGCGCCGATGCGGTGCCGGGGCTGATCCTGGCCCGGCGCTATGGTCCGCTCGGCCGCGAGACCGACCAGCTGCTGGCGGCGCTGACCGGCAATAGCCAGGCGTCGAGTTGGGACGACTGGATGGTCTGGCAGCAGACCCATCCCGAGGTCCGGCCGCATGTCAGCTTTGCCCGGCTGAAGCTGGACGTGCTGTCGCGGATCGATCTGCAGTTCCACCGCCTGCTCGCCAGCGGCGAGCAGTTGCGCACGGTTCGGCTGGAGGAAATCACCTGGCGCGGGGTCAAGGTCGACGCCATCCGCGCGCTGACCGACCCGGCGCTGGTCGTCGGTTCCGAGGCCGGGTTCATGAACGGCGACGATTTCGTCTTCGGCGTCGAGTTCGACGGCCATGCCCGTGCCTATCCCCTGAAGATCATGGACTGGCACGAGATCCTCAACGATTTCGTCGGCGGCCGGCCGGTCACGCTGGTCCATTGCCCGTTGTCGGGCACCGCGGCGCTCTATGGCACGGCCATGGACGGCCAGGCGCCGCCGCTGAAGTTTCGCGGGTCCGGCCTCGTCTACCGCTCGACCATGCTGATGGTGGACGGCGAGGGCGGGTCGCTATGGGACCCGTTGCTCGGGCAGCCCCTGGCCGGGCCGCTCGCCGGTTCCGATCTCCGGCTGACGCCGCTGCCGCTGACCCTCACCCGCTGGTCGGACTGGCGGATCCGGCATCCGGAAACCAGCGTGTTGTCGATCGAGACCGGATTCGGCCACGCCTATCTGCCGGGCGCCGCCGATGCCGGCTATGCTGAGAGCGACAGCCCCGCCTTTCCGGTGGCGATCGCCGATTTCCGCATGGCGCCGAAGGATCTGGTGTTCGGGCTGCGCCTGCCGGAGGGGGATAAGGCCTGGCCGCTCACCGCCTTCGCCGACGACACGGTGATCAACGACGATCTGAACGGCGCCGGGCTGGTGCTGCTGGGCAATGCCCGCGACCGGACCGTGCGCGCCTATCGGCGCGACGGCCAGGCCTTTCAGGCGACCAGTTCGCCGCTGGTGCTGTTCGCCGGCGAGCAGGGCGTGTGGCGGGTGACCGAGGCGGCGTTGCAGGGCCCGAACGGCGCCGCCCTGCCGCGCCTGGCCGGGCCCACCGCCTCCTGGTTCGCCTGGGCCGACCGGGTCGGCGGCGGCACCCCGCTCTTCGCCCCGGGCAGCGTGCCGACAGACTGAGACTTCCACCCGGCCGGCCGACGCCTATCGCGCCGTTGCCAGCGCGGCGGCGGGCCCCTATTTTCCGCGCGACCCACCCGCCGCCCGGCGGCCAACCCCTTGATGGCCCATGTCGATCGACCAAGACCATATCCGCAACTTCGCGATCATCGCCCATATCGACCACGGCAAGTCGACCCTGGCCGACCGGCTGATCCAGCAATGCGGCGGGCTGCAGGACCGCGAGATGAAGCAGCAGGTGCTCGACTCGATGGATATCGAGCGCGAGCGCGGCATCACCATCAAGGCGCAGACCGTGCGCCTGATCTATGAGGCGAAGGACGGCGAGACCTATCAGCTCAACCTGATGGACACGCCGGGCCATGTCGATTTCGCCTATGAGGTCAGCCGCTCGCTCGCCGCCTGCGAGGGCTCGCTGCTGGTGGTCGATGCCAGCCAGGGGGTCGAGGCGCAGACCCTGGCCAATGTCTACCAGGCGATCGACGCCGATCACGAGGTCGTCCCGATCCTCAACAAGATCGACCTGCCGGCCGCCGAGCCGGAGCGGATCAAGGAACAGATCGAGGAGGTGATCGGCCTCGACGCCAGCGACGCGGTCGCCATCTCGGCCAAGACCGGGCTGGGCATCGGCGACGTGCTGGAGGCGATCGTCACCCGCCTGCCGCCGCCGCGCACCGGCGACCGTGCGGCGCCGCTGAAGGCGCTGCTGGTCGATAGCTGGTACGACGCCTATCTCGGCGTCGTCATCCTGGTCCGCGTGGTCGAGGGGACGCTGGCGGTCGACCAGAAGATCCGCTTCATGTCGACCAAGGCGTCGCGGGAGATCGACCGGGTCGGCGTGTTCACGCCCAAGCCGCTGCTGACCGGGCGGCTGGAGGCCGGCGAGATCGGCTTCATCACCGCCGGCATCAAGGACATCAGCGACACCAAGGTCGGCGACACCATCACCGACGAGAAGAAGCCGACCGACGCGGCGCTGCCCGGCTTCAAGCCCAGCGTGCCGGTCGTCTTCTGCGGCCTGTTCCCGGTCGACACGGCGGATTTCGACCATCTGCGCGACAGCCTGGGCAAGCTGGCGCTGAACGATGCCAGCTTCCATTTCGAGGCGGAGACCTCCGCCGCGCTCGGCCTCGGCTTCCGCTGCGGCTTCCTCGGCCTGCTGCATCTGGAGATCGTGCAGGAACGGCTGGAGCGCGAATTCAACCTGGAACTGATCGCCACCGCGCCGTCGGTGGTCTATCGCCTGCACATGAACAAGGGCGGCGTGATCGAGCTGCACAACCCGGCCGACATGCCCGATCCGGTCATGCTCGACTTCATCGAGGAGCCGTGGATCAAGGCGACGATCCTGGTGCCGGACACCTATCTGGGTAGCGTGCTGCAGCTCTGCACCGACCGCCGCGGCGAGCAGGTCGAGCTGACCTATGCCGGCAGCCGGGCCATGCTGGTCTATCGCCTGCCGCTGAACGAGGTGGTGTTTGATTTCTACGACCGGCTGAAATCGATCAGTCGCGGCTATGCCAGCTTCGACTACCAGATGGACGGCTATCGCGAGGGCGACCTGGTGAAGATGTCGATCATGGTCAACCACGAGCCGGTCGACGCCCTGGCCACCATCGTCCATGCCGGCATGGCCGAGCGGCGCGGCCGCCAGCTCTGCGAGCGGCTGAAGGACCTAATCCCGCGCCAGCTCTTCAAGATCGCCGTCCAGGCGGCGCTCGGCGGCCGGGTGATCGCCCGCGAGACTATTTCCGCCCTGCGTAAGGACGTCACCGCCAAATGCTACGGCGGCGATATCAGCCGCAAGCGCAAGCTGTTGGAGAAGCAGAAAAAGGGCAAGAAGCGCATGCGCCAGTTCGGCAATGTCGAAATCCCGCAGAGCGCCTTCATCGCGGCGCTGAAGATGGGGGATGGCTAGACGGGCTCGCGCCCGCGCCGCGCCGCCTCCATCAGCGCCGCCAATCCGTCGCGATAGCCGGGATAGGCGAGCCGCACGCCCAGATCTTCCTTGATCCGCCGGTTGGAGACGCGCTTGTTGTCGGCGTAGAAGCTGCGCGCCATCGGCGATAGATCGGCCTTTTCGAACGGCACCAGCGGCGGCGGCTCGATGCCGAGCAGGGCGCAGGCATGGGCGATCACCTCGGCCGGCGGGGCCGGGTCGTCGTCGGCGCAGTTGTAGGCGGTTCCCGGGTCGGGCCGCGCCATCGAGGCGCGCAGGACGGCGGCGATGTCGTCGACATGGATGCGGCTGAACACCTGGCCCGGCTTGTCGATCCGCCGCGCAGCGCCGCGCCGGACGGTATCGAGCGCGCTGCGGCCGGGGCCGTAGATGCCGGCGAGCCGGAACAGGTGCACCACCAGCCCGCTGTCGCGGCCGAGGTCCAGCCAGCCGCGCTCCGCCGCCACGCGCCGCCGGCCCCGTTCGCCGGTCGGCCGCAGCGCCGCGCCCTCGTCGACCCAGCCGCCCTGGCGGTCGCCATAGACACCGGTGGTCGACAGATAGCCGACCCAGCCGGGCGCCGGCTTCGCCCCGGCCAGTGCCGCGATGTCCGTCGCATGATGATCGAGCACCGGGTCGCCGGCGGCATCCGGCGGCACCGAGCTCAGCAGATGGGTGGTGCCGGCGAGGGCCGACGCCGGAGCGTCGAGCGGCCGGCCGCGATCGAACAGATGCGCCTCGATCCCGCGGTCCGCCAACCGCGCCCGCTTGTCCTCGGTGCGGCAGGTGCCGGCGACACGCCAGCCCTCCGGCAGCCGTGCGATCAGCGCCTCGGCGGAATAGCCCAGGCCGAAACAGAACAGACGGGGCATGCGGCATGGCCTCTCTTGCATCGGTCGCGCGCGGCGGCGACAGTACGGCTCGCCATGTTTTCGAACAAGACACCGCCTGCCGCGATCGCCGTGCTGCTGGCCGCCAATCTCGGCGCCCCCGCCGGCGCGGCGGTCGACCATGCGGCCGAGTACGCGGCGTGCCTGACCCTGGCCGCCCGGGCGCCGACCGAAGCGCTCGACTCGGCGCGGAGCTGGGAGGAGCTGGGCGGCGGCAACGCTGCCCGTCATTGCGCCGCGAGCGCGCTGTTCACGCTGCGCCGCTATGAAGAGGCGGCACTCGCTTTCGACGAACTGGCGGCGGAGATCGGCGGCGTCGACCGGGGTCTGACCGCCAGCCTCTACGAGCAGGCCGGCCGCGCCTGGCTGCTGGCGGGCGAAACGCTGGAGGCGCTGACCGACTTCGCCCTCGCCATCGGCCTCGACCCCGAACGGGCCGATTATTATGTCGCGCGCGCTTACGCCCATGCCGCGCGGGAGGATTACGATTCCGTCCTTGCGGATCTGGACCGGGCGGCGGCGCTGGACCCGGCGCATCCGGAGGTGCCGGTGCTGCGGGCCGGCGCGCTGCGTTTTCGCGGCGAGTTGGCCGCGGCGCTCGGCGAGGCGGAGCAGGCGGTCGCGTTGGCGCCCGGCAACCCGGAGGCGTTCCTGGAGCGCGGTAACATCCGGTGGCTGCAGGGCGACGCCGCGGCGGCGGCGCGCGACTGGCATCAGGCGATCGCGCTCGCCCCGGACAGCGCCGCAGCGGGCAGCGCCCGGCGCAACCTGGCGCGCCAGCCCTGATCGGGAAAAATCGTCGCGGCGGGGCGACATTTCGCGCCGGTGCACCAGATCCCTGTCACGGGCCGGCATGCCGCCGCCGATTGGCCGAGGAGGGTGTGATGAGACGAACCCGGTGGACCCTGGCGCTGATGGGGGCTGCGCTTGGCGCCTGCTCCCCGGCCGATGCCGTCGACCGGATCTTCGCCACCGAGACCGGCGCGATCCGCGTGGCGACGCTGGCCGAGGGCCTGTCCCACCCCTGGGCCATCGACTTCCTGCCGGACGGGCGCATAGTGGTGACCGAGCGGCCCGGCCGGCTGCGCCTGGTGGCCGCCGACGGGCAGATCTCCGACCCGGTCGCCGGGCTGCCCGAGGTGGATGCCCGCGGCCAGGGCGGGTTGCTGGACGTCGCCGTGCACCCGGACTTCGCCGCCAACCGGCTGATCTACCTGACCTATGCGGAACCCGGCGACGGCGGCGCCAACTCGACCGCCGCCGCCCGCGGCCGGCTCAGCGCCGATGGCGCCCGGCTGGAGGATGTCGAGGTGCTCTTCCGGCAGGAGCCCAAGGTGCGCAGCACCAAGCACTATGGCTCGCGACTGGTCTTCGACGGCGCCGGCCGGTTGTTTGTCACCACCGGCGAGCGCTCGGATGCCCGATACCGCACCCAGGCCCAGGACCTGGACTCGCTGCTCGGCAAGATCGTCCGGCTCAACGAGGACGGTTCGATCCCCGGCGACAACCCGTTCCTCGGCCGCGCCGGCGCGCGGCCGGAAATCTGGTCCTACGGCCACCGCAACATCCAGGGCGCGGCGATCCATCCGGAAACCGGCGAGTTGTGGGAGATCGAGCACGGGCCGAGGGGCGGCGACGAGATCAACATCGCCCGGGCCGGCGTCAATTACGGCTGGCCGGTGGTCTCGCACGGCGTCAACTATGACGGCAGCGCGGTCGGCACCGGACGCCGGCAGGCCGCGGGCATGGCCGATCCGCTGGTCACTTGGACCCCGGTGATCGCGCCGTCCGGCATGGTGTTTTACCGGGGCGCGGCGTTTCCCGCCTGGGCCGGGGACCTGCTGATCGGCGGGCTGCGGTCGCAGGCGCTGGTCCGCCTGGAACTCGACGGCGAGCGCGTGGTCGCCGAAGAGCGCCTGTTGCGGCCCTTGGATCGCAGGATCCGCGATGTCGCGGTCGGCCCCGGCGGCGCGGTCTATGTGGCCACCGACGAGCGCAAGGGCGAGATCCTGCGCATCACCCCGGCCGAGGGGCGGTGACCCGGCGGGCCGGCGCCGGAGTGGCTCCGTCGGTCCGGCCCGCTCCACGGCCTCACCGGGCCGCAGTAGGCATGTGCCACCACAGCGCGCGGCCTACCACCAGAACCGTCATTGCGAGGAGCGTCAGCGACGCGGCAATCCAGTCCAACCCTGGCCGCCCTGGATCGCGTCGCCCGCGGCTCGCGATGACGGTGTAGGGGAGTCGTCAGGACGTATTGTCATCCCATCCGAACAGAAACTCTCAAACGGGCAGCGCCGGCCTCAGAAATCCAGATCGGCGTAGTGCCGCGGCGGGGGGACGCCGGGGATTTGGTCGGCCAGCAACGGCCGGAAGCTGGGCCGCGACTTGATCCGGGCATACCAGTCCTTGGCGGCCGGATGCTCGTCCCAGGGCACGTCGCCGATATAGTCGACCACCGAGAGATGGGCGCCGGCGGCGATGTCGGCCAGGCCGAACCTCTCGCCGGCCAGCCAGTTCCGCTGTTCGGCGAGATAGGCGATGTAGTCGAGGTGGTAGTGGATGTTCGCCCGGCCGGCGCGGATCGCGTCGGAATCCGGCTCGCCGAGGCCGAGGAAGCGCTTCATGATCTTCTCGCCGGCAAGGTTTTCGGTCACCTCATGGGCGAATCGGCGATCGAACCAGACCAGCAGACGGCGGGTTTCCGCCCGCGCCACCGGATCGTCGCCGAGCAGCGACGGTTCCGGGTAGACCTCGTCGAGATATTCGTTGATCACCCAGGCGTCGGTCAGCGTCGTGCCGTCGGGCTCGATCAACACCGGCACCTCGCCGGCCGGGCTCAGCTTGAGGAATTCCGGGCGCCGCTCCCAGACCTTCTCGACCTTCAGCGACGCCTCGAGCGCCTTCTCCGCCAGGGCGACCCGGACGATGCGGCACGGGGCCGACAACCACAGATGCAGCAGCGTTCGCATGGCCGCCACAGTCTATCGCGTCGCACCCGCAGCGGCCACGGCTGGGTTCGAAGGTGCCCCGGCGGGAGGCACACGAGGCGGACAACCGAAACGTCTATGCGGTCTACCCGGCCAGTCGCCATCTGTCGCCGAAGGTGCGCGCCTTCGTCGATTTCCTGGTGGAGACCGTGGGCCAGCCTTCCTACTGGCTGCGGGCGGGCATGTAGCGACCCGTTGGTCGCTCAATCGACGAGGTCGATCACCTGCTGCAGCAATCGCCGCGGGCTGATCGGCTTGGCGACATAGGCGGTGCACCCCGCCTCCCGGGCCCGCTCCTCGTCGCCGGTGAAGGCAAAGGACGTGACAGCGATGATCGGGATCTCCCGCAGCGACGGCACCTCGCGAATTCGCCGGGCGACCGAATACCCGTCGATGTCGGGGAGTTGCACGTCCATCAGGATGATGTGCGGCGACTCCTCGCGGGCCCGCCTCAGCGCCGCTTCGCCGCCGGCCGCCTCGATGACCTCGAACCCGGCCCGCCCGAAGGTATCCCGCAGGATGCGCCGGTTGTCTTCCTGGTCCTCGACGATGAGGATGCGGCGGCTCATGCGGCCTCGACCTGCCGCTCGACCCGGATCGGCAGGGTGAACGTGAAGGTCGCCCCGGCACCCGGTTCCGATTCGACCCACAACCGGCCGCCCTGCAACTCGATCATCCGTCTGGCGATCGTCAGGCCGAGCCCGGTCCCGCCCTTCTGCCGGGTGATCGAGCCGTCAACCTGATGGAATTCGTCGAAGATCGTATCCTGGTCCTCCAACGGGATGCCGGGACCGGTGTCGGATACCGAGACGACGAATTCGTCGCCCCGCGTGCCGACGATGACGGAGACCTCGCCATCCGCGGTGAACTTGATGGCGTTGCCGACCAGGTTCATCAATGCCTGGACGATCCGCTGCTGATCGCCCCGGCCGCGCGGCAATTCGTTCGGGACCTCGCTGACCAGATGGATCTGCTTTTCCGCCGCCAGAGGATCGACGGCGGCGACAACGGCGCGGACGACATCGCGCATGGCGTAGTCGTCGATCGAGATGGTGAAACGGCCCGACTCGATCTTGGAGATATCCAGGACATCGTTGATCAGGCCAAGCAGATGCTGGCCGTTGTGTTCCACCCGCTCGACCGGATCGCGGATTTCCTCGGGCACCGCCCCGTACGTCTCGTCGAGGATCAGTTCGGTGAAACCCAGGACGGCATTCAAAGGGGTCCGCAGTTCATGGCTCATATTGGCCAGGAACTGGGTCTTCGCGGCGTTCGCCTTCTCCGCGTCCAGCTTCGCGTCCGTCAGGGCGCGCTCGGTTTCCTTCATCATCGTGATGTCGCGGAACACCCAGACGCTCGACCGGTTGCCGGCTTCCCCGCCGTCCAACTCGGCGCAGGACACGAGCACCGGCAGCGTGCCGCCGTCGCCGAGGAAGGCCGTCCCTTCCTGCGGCCGCCGATGTTCCCCACCGCCCGGTTGCAAGACCTGATCCACCGGCATCCCGATCAACTCCCCCTCGTCGTATTTCAGCAGGCCGCAGGTGGCCGAGTTGATCTTGCGGATGCGATCGTCGCCGCCAACGACGATCAGCCCGTCCAGCATGCTGTTGAGAATGCTGTCGAGATAGGCATGGCTGACCGTCGTCCGCTGCAGGTCGTGCGCCATAGCGACGAACGAGCCCGCCAGCTCGCCAAGCTCTCCGGGACCGCTGAGCCGCTCCGGCACCGGCACCGAAAACTGGCCGCGACCAACCTGCCGCGCCAGGTTCGAGAGCAATGCGATCGGCCGGCCGAGACGGCGGCCGAGGATGAGCGCAAGCACGATGCAGACCAGCCCGACGACGCCTGCCGTAGCAACAGAGGTCAATGCCGTCCGCCGAAACGACGAACCGACGCGTTCGTCGAACCGGGCGCGGACGGCCGCCAACTCCTCGTGGATCGGCATCAATGACAGGCAAACGATCACATGGCCGATGGCCTCGCCGTCGAGCATTACCGGCGAGGTCGCCAGTATGCTGTCGTCGAGAGAGTCGGTGACCGCCCCGTTGGCGTCGACGCGGTCAATCGGCATTCCGGTCCGGAGAATCGCGTCAACGGTCTCGTCCGAGATGCGTCCGTCATAGAACAGCAGCCCCTGTCGATCGAGAACCGCCACGCCGGTGAGGTCGGGAACTTCGGAAAGACCTTCGATCAGGTTCACGATCTCCGCGACGTCGAGGCGATAGACACCGTTGACGACGCTTTTCGATAGCGCCGCCGACAGGCTGGAAGCGCGCTCGCGGTACTGCCTCAGCAGTGATTCGTCCATCGATTCCGCCACGGTTTCGCGCAGATCCATGGCGGCGCGGCGAAACTCGAGGAGCAGGCCCACCGAAAGCAGGGCTATGACCGCCAGGGTCAGGCCGAGCAGGGTGAGCGCATAGCGTGTTTGGAGGCGCATCGGCGGTCCGCCGGCTATCGCTTGAGAAACCGGTGGAACTGGTGCGCGGTCTCCAGCCC
>JABDIP010000369.1 GCA_013003675.1 Inquilinus sp. | reverse complement strand
GTGCCCCGCAGGGGTGAGAAAACGAGCCTTCGTTTTCGAATGCATCCTGTCGGTTCGGCGTTGGTCTCATCCCCGACATCGGCTAAGCTTTCCGCTCTGGATGCCCAACGCGCCCGTAGCTCAGCTGGATAGAGTGCTGCCCTCCGAAGGCAGAGGTCACAGGTTCGAATCCTGTCGGGTCCGCCACTTTCCCGCCCCGGAAATGTCTGGAACGGATCAGGTGCCGCGTCGCCTTGCCCAACCTGCTATTTGGCCGGACAATCCAAACGGCCCGGGCCAAACGGCTCAGGCGACAGGGCGCCGCTCGCAAGACGCAGCGGACGGATAATCACAGTATGAGAATTCTCCAGATCCGGGACCGGACCGCGTCGATCGCGTCGGAGATCGCCAACGCCTATATCGATTTCTCCAGGATGACGTGCTCGGTTGTCGCGGTGCTGACCGACCAGTATCGCGACGGCAGGCAAGTTGTCGGCTATGGATTCAATTCGAACGGCCGATACGGCGCCAGCGGATTGATGCGCGAGCGTTTCATCCCGCGGCTTCACGATGCCAAGCCGGGCTCGCTGGTCGACGATGACGGCGCAAACCTGGATCCGTTCAAGATCTGGGACACGCTGATGCAGAACGAGAAGCCAGGCGGCCATGGCGAACGCTCGGTCGCGGTGGGCACCATCGACATGGCGGTCTGGGACGCGGTGGCGAAGATCGCGGAAAAGCCGCTCTATCAACTACTCGCGGACCGCTATCGCGGCGGGGTCGCCGATGACAGGGTCTGGGTCTATGCGGCCGGCGGCTATTACTATCCGGGCAAGGACAATGCGGCGCTCCAGGCGGAATTGCAGGGCTACCGTGATCTCGGCTACCGCACCGTAAAGATGAAGATCGGCGGCGCGTCGCTGGATGAGGACATGGCCCGCATCGAAGCGGCGCTGCAGGTGGCGGGAGACGGCAATCTATGCGTCGACGCCAATGGCCGGTTCGATCTCGAGACCGCGATCGCCTATGCCGAGGCCATGCGCCAATACAACCTCTTCTGGTACGAGGAGGCGGGCGATCCGTTGGACTATGAGATCCAGGCCGAACTGGCCCGTGTCTATGACGGGCCGGTCGCCACCGGCGAGAACCTGTTCTCCCATCAGGACGCCCGCAACCTCATCCGCTATGGCGGCATGCGCGCGGACCGCGATTGGCTGCAATTCGATTGCGCGCTGAGTTATGGGCTGGTCGAGTATCTACGAACTCTGGACATGCTGGAAGAGCACGGCTGGTCCACGCGCCGGGTGGTGCCCCATGGCGGGCATCAGATGTCGCTCAATATCGCCGCCGGCCTGCATCTGGGCGGCAATGAATCCTACCCGCACGTGTTCAAGCCGTTTTGCGGCTTCGCGGACGGTATCGCCGTGGAGGACGGCCATGTCGGGCTGCCGGACACGCCGGGAATAGGGTTCGAGTCCAAGTCGGAACTCTTCGCGCAGATGCGAGAACTCACCGCCTAGCCGGTTCCGACGCCGACGAGGTGTTGTCGGCGCCGTCCCCGGAAATTCCGACCTCAGTTGCCGCGGCGGTTCAGGGCCAGGCGCTGGTACATGCCGGCGACGTTGAGCGGCAGGAACCGCTCGTACTGGCCCCAATCGCGGTAGTCGGTCATCGTCACCAGCGCCTGGGTCTCCTCCAGGGTGCGGCCGGCGCGCTGATGGGCCAGCACCTCGGCGCGGAGTTGCTCCATATAGCCGCGGAAGGCCGCCACGTCGGCCTTGGTGCCGACCGGGCCGTGGCCGGGCAGCAGGATGTCGAAATCGATCCGCTCGACCGCCTTCAGCGAGTCGACCCACTCCGGGATGTAGGCGTCGGGGAAATCGCGGAACGCCAGCGACCGCACCGGGATGAAGTCGACGGCGAACAGCGCGCGCTCCGCCGGGAAGGTCACGACGATGGAATTGTCGGAATGGTTCTTGCCGACATGGGCCAACTCGACGGTCTTGCCGCCGAGCTCGATGGTCATCGAGTCGCGAAAGGTCACGCCGGGCACGGCGGTCGGACGGTCCTCGCCGACGATCGCCCGCTTGGCGTTCTCATGCGCCACCACGACAGCGGTATCGGCGAAGACCTCGCCGCCGGAGATGTGGTCGGCGTGGTCGTGGCTGTAAATCAGGTAGCGGACTGGCTGGCCGAAACGGGCGGCCAGCTCCTGCTTGAGCCATGTGGCCGCCGCGGCGTTGATCGGGTCGGTGGCGATGATGCCGTCGCCGGTGACCAGGAACACCGAATAATGGAAGTTGTTCTGGAAGCGGTAAAGATCGCCGGCGATGTTGGTGATCTCGCGTTTCACGTCCTGCGCCGCCGCCGCGGTGGCGAGCAGGGCCAGGGCCAGGGTGAGTGCGAGCCGGCGGGTTGCGTTGAAGATCGATGCCATGGTGTCCTCCCTTTTCGGTAGGACACGCGCCGGCCGCTGGATATTCCCCGTCGCGGCGGAATTCCGAGATTGAACGCTGCGGAAGCCGGCCGGTGCCTCTCATGCCCGCCGGATCGGCGCGGCGATCAGTCCGGCCGGATCGTCTCGCGGTTCTCGTCGGCAAGGCCGACCAGCACGCTGCCGCCATCCTCGGCCACCCGCAGCACGCCATACCGGGCGCTGGCGTAGAGATCGGCGTCGCCCTCCTGGAAGAAGTACGAGCCGGCGCCGAGATCGATTCCGCCGAACCCGCCGCGTTTGCGATAGACGATGTGGAATTCGCCTGCGGCCAACGCCGTGCCGTCGTCGACCCGCACGAAGCCGGCGACCCCGTCGGCGTCGAGCCGGAACACGAACCGGCCGCGCCAGGGCAGCGCGTCGATGTCGGCGACCGCCCCCTGGGAGGCGGCGTAGCGCAAGCGCATGTAGTCGCCCTGGATCAGCGAGCGGGGATCGACCGGCGCCAGCCGCAGCAGCACCAACCGGCCCTCGTCGACGACCGCCTGTTTCTGCCAGATGGCATAGTTGGCCATCCCCAGCACCAGGGCGAGACCGCCGAGAAATAGGGCGAGGCGCGGCCGGCTCATCGCCCGGCCTCCTTGGCATCCGACCCGGTCAGCCAGCCC
>JABDIP010000560.1 GCA_013003675.1 Inquilinus sp. | reverse complement strand
TCCTCCAGTACCGCTTCTTCAACCGGGCCGGCTTCATCGTTCTGTCTTCGAACCGCGCCGAGGTCGGGCAGCGCGACGTCAACACCTATTTCTCCGAACTCGTGCTCAATGGGGAGACCTTCGTTCGACTCCAGGAAAACGAGAACGAGTTCATCGGGTTGGAGCCCGATCGCCACGGCGGTTCGGACACTTCCGTTTCCGGCACGACGTTGCCGATCGACCTCGATCTGCGCCCCGGCTCGGTGATCGCCCAGGCCTACACGCCCGTCATGCAGGATGGCCGATTCAACGGGGCGATCGAGGTCCATATCAACGTCACCCAGACGGCGCTGCTTGTCCGCACCGTGATGACCGTCGGCCGTTGGGTCCTGGTCGGCATTGTCCTGCTGGTCGCCGCCGCCACGTTCTTCGTCATTCGCCGCAATATCCGCGACAGGAACCGCGAGCTGGCGGAGGTCCGCGAGGCGCGCGAGACGGCGAGCCGCGCCGAGGACGAGGTGCGTCTGTTGAATGCCGAATTGGAGCAGCGCGTCGCCGACCGCACCGCCGATCTGGGGCGGGCGCAAGAGCAATTGCTGCGTCAGGAACGGCTGGCGGCGCTCGGTCAGCTCACCGCGACCGTCAGTCACGAGTTGCGCAATCCCCTGGGCGCGGTGCGCAATACGCTGTTCGCCGTCGGCGCCCGCATCAAGGACAAGGGGTTGGGTGTCGAAGGGTCGCTGGAGCGTGCGGAACGGGCGATCCTGCGCTGCAACAACATTATCAGCGAGATGCTCGACTACGTTCGCGAGAAGAAACTCGAGCCGGTCTCGACCAACGCCGATCGTTGGCTCGGGCAGTTGCTCGCCGAGCTTCCGGTGCCCGAGCCGGTCCGGCTGTCCACCAAACTCGATACCGCGGGTCTGCAGGTCGAGTTCGACAATGAACGCCTGCGGCGCGCGGTGACGAACGTCTTCGACAACGCCTGCCAGGCGATGGTGGGCGAAGGGGACGCTCCCCCCGCCACCGAGGGTCTGGTCGTGACCGTGGCGACCCGGAGGGGTGCCGACCGGCTGGAAATCTCGATCGCCGACACCGGCCCAGGCATCTCGGAAGAGCTGCAGGGGCGGATCTTCGAGCCGCTTTACAGCACCAAGAGCTTTGGCGTCGGTCTGGGACTGCCGCTCGTACAGCAGATCATGACCCGCCACGGCGGCGGGGTCGAAGTGCGGAGCGAGGTCGGGCGCGGGACCGAGATGATCCTGTGGCTGCCCCTGGAGCCTGCCGTGGACCAAGACACCACTGAACAAGCCGCCTGAGGGAGGGACGAGTCGATGCGCGTATTTGTCGTCGACGATGACCGGGATCTTGCCGACAGCCTGGCCGAAGTGCTCGAACTGTCGGGGCATGAGGTTGAGATCGCCTATAGCGGCGAGGAGGCGGTGCGGATCTTCCGCGAGAAGGATTTCGACATCAGCTTTCTCGACGTCGTGATGCCCGGCATGAACGGCGTCGACAGCTTTCTGGAGATCAGGAAGATCAAGCCGGACGCCAAGGTGTACATGCTGACCGGATATTCGATGACACAACTGCTCGACAAGGCGCTCGAGAACGGCGCGCTCGGGGTGATGGAAAAGCCGGTCGGCGTCGAGGAGTTGCTGGACAAAATCGAGGCGGTTCGCCCGGGCGGCATGGTCCTGGTCGCCGACGGCGATCCGGCATTCTGCCGCGACGTCGAAGCGGTGCTGCGCCAGAAGGGATACGATGTCTGCCTGGCGTCGACCGGCCAGGAGGCGCTGGAGAGGGTGCTTGCCGGCGGCATCGATGTGCTGGCGCTCGACCTCCGGCTGCCCCTGCTGGGTGGCCTGGAGGTCTATCTGGAACTCAAGAAACGCGGCAAGGCGGTGCCGACGGTCATCATGTCGGGCCAACTCAGCGAGGCGCCGCAAGGGATCAGCGCCCTGAACGATGTCGCCGTGACCGGCATCCTGACCAAGCCGTTCGACCCCGGCCATCTGGTCTCCGCGCTGGAGCGGATCGTCGGGTCTTCGGTGGCCGGTGGCGACGGCGCCCCGACTCGCTCGACCTCGACTCCCTCGAGTTCGGCCCCCTCGAGCTCTGCCGACTCCGCGACGGCGGTTCCGCCGGCCTCGCCGGCACCTGGCGCTCCGCCCCATGACACCGACCCGCCCCTGACCTACGATTCATAGACCCTGATCGCGCCGCGGCCGCTCCGATGGTAGGGTTCTAGGCTGGCGCGCAAGGAGAGAAGGGCCGATGCGGGTCTTCGTCGTCGACGACGATCGTGATCTCGCCGAAGGGCTGGCGGAGGTGCTGCGGCTTGCCGGCCACCAGGTCGAGGTCGCCTTCAGCGGCGAGGAGGCGGTGCGCATCTTCCGCGACCGGGATTTCGACGTCTCCTTCATGGATGTGGTAATGCCCGGCATGAACGGCGTCGAGAGCTTCCTCGCCATTCGCAAGATCAAGCCGGACGCCAAGGTCTACATGGTCACCGGCTACAGCGTTCGGCAGTTGCTCGATCAGGCGATCGCCCACGGCGCGCTCGGGATCCTCGAAAAACCGGTGGGCATCGAGGAAATCCTGTCGCGCGTCGATCAGGCCCGGCCGGAAGGCATGGTGCTGCTGGCCGACGACGACCCCGATTTCCGGGCCGGAATCGAGGCGATCCTCAAGCAGCGCGGCTATACCGTCCGCGTCGCGACCACCGGACAGCAGGCGCTGGAGGCGGCGCTCGCCGGCGGTATCGACGTCCTTGCTCTCGACCTTCGGATGCCGGCGCTTTCCGGTGTCGAGGTCTATCTGGAACTGCGCAAGCGCGGCAAGACCCTGCCGACCATCATCATGTCCGCCTATGTCACCGAGGAGGCGCAGGCGTTGCGCGCCCTCGACGACACGGCGGTGACCGGCATTTTGACCAAACCCTTCGACCCGGTTCACCTCATCGCCGCCTTGGAACGGATCGCCCGCGAGAGAGGCGCATCGCCGGACGGCGGCGGCCCGATCGACCCGGCGCCGGATGTGCCGACAGCGGGCACGCGATAGCCCGCGGGGACCCGCGGTCGGTCCGGCGAACCGACCGGCAGGGAAACCAGCGCCGGAGAATGGATGCCATGGCAAAGTCGCCGAAAGAGCGCAGGGGGTCGCGGGGAAAACCGGTCAGCTTGCATCCATTGGCCTTGAAGGATGCCCTGGCGGCGCTGGTCAAGACCCCGCCGGTCACGCCGGCACGGCGCCGGTCGCCGCCGGCCAAGAAGAAGCGGTGAGGCCGCGCGCGGACCGCGAGGCTGGAAGCGCGGGCGGACGGCGCTTTACCGCCCTCCCTTGGCACGGGCGGTCAGCAGGCTCGCCAGCGGTTTCTGCTTTTTCGCCTGGCGCACGCGCTGACAGACCAGCCACGCCGATTTGTAGGTTATCTTCAGGCTCCGGTGCAGTTGGCTCGCATTGAACCCGGCGGGCGAGGAGCACATCATGAAGATCGCCAGGACCCATTTATAGAGCGGGATGTGCGACCCCTCGAAGAGAGTGCCGACCTTGACGGTGAATTGGCGCCGGCACACCGCGCATTTGCGCAGACCCGGACGCGCGCCGCCGATCCGGTAGGCCTTGCCGGTCGCGCCGCAATGCGGGCAGACCGGCCCATCGGGCCAGGCGCAGGATTCCACCAGCTCGATCGCCCGTCTTTCCGCCTCTTCGGGTTCGATACCCTCGATGTTCATCATGGCATTGTCGGGTCCCGTCGAAGGGCGGCTCGGCGCCGCGATCTTGCCGCCGGCCGATCCGATTTTCCCCAGCGGTACAAGGCTTTCCGGTCTATCGAATTGGGTTTGTAAAGTAAATAAAAAGTCTTTAGTATATCTTAAGGTGCATCCCTCAACATCCCCTCTACTGAGCCGAGAGGCTTTTCGATCCGGCCATCGGCCGGGAGTGCCGCTGTACCGAGGACGATCCGAGCGCGGAACCGAACCGATGACCAAATACGACCGCCCGGACTCGATGCCTGCCCTTCTTGAACGGGGGCACGCCCGGGGAACCGGCGGCCGCACCAGGACGGGCGAGGAGATACCGCGATGAGCGTTTCGGTCGGAGACGTGGTTCGCTTCACATCGCAGGGGGCGAAGAGCGATCTGGGCCGGGTCTGCAAGGACAACGGCATCACCGTTTGCGTCGAATTCAAGTCCAGCGGCTGCCTACGCGTGGCCAAGGGGGCCCTCGAAGTCACCACGGGCAGCGCCCCGGAATGCAGCGAGAAATGCAAATCCGGGTGTTGAGAATGGGGCGGGGCTCCTAGCGCCGTTTTCGCAGATCAGCATGCAGGGCCGCCCTTGGGGCGGTTTTTTTTCGTCCGGGCCGGACCGGCGACGCCCGGTCCCATCGGAAAACGCGAACCCCGCCGCTACGAAATCCCGCTCTGTGATGTATTCGGTTACGTTCCGTTCACCTCTATTTGGCGCAATTTGTTTTGTTATCAGGAAGTTATTGTTCGCCGCCAAGTAATTGACGTCTCGTTAACCAAGAAGTTTGAAGTACGCAAGAATTATATCTCAATTTTAACTAATTTTACATTCAAACCGCCTTAAACTTCGCTCAAGATGAATTGCATGGACAGGTGACCGTCTGCCGGATGCAGGCGGCGCCAGCGCCGACGCCGGCGCGATAGTGAGGAGTTGGAAATGAAGACAGCGCTGATCCGAAACATGTTTCCCGTTGTCGGTGTCGCCTTGATCGTGTTGACCGCGTTCGCGGGCCCAGCGCAGGCGTTGCAGACCCGCTATCGCGAGGCGATCGATCTTTCCGCGGAGCAGCGGACGCTGACCCAGATGATGAGCAAAGAGATGCTGCTCATCGCCCTGGGCGTCGACCCCGACCGGAATGTCGGCAATCTCCGGCGGCACCGCGAGCGGTTCGCTGAGGTCCTCCGGGCGTTGCGCAACGGCGACGAGCAGATGGATCTGCCGGCCCACGACGATCCCAAGATCCTGGCCGAATTGGCCCGGGCCGAAGGCGTCTGGCCCGAGTTCGACGAGGAAGTTCGCCAGGTGCTGGCGTCCGGTTTGGTGACCCGCGACCAGGTAGCGGCGTTCGCCCGCACCGACACCAACCTGCTTGGCGCCCTCGACGGCGTGTTGGCCGCCTATGAGGAGGCGGCGGCGCATTGGGGCCGCAACTCGGTCTTCACCAACTCCCTGCATCTGATCGAGTTGCAGCGTGAGTTGACCCAGCAGATGTCCAAGGAATTCCTGCTGATCGCCTACGGTATCGACGTGCCGGCGAACCGCGCCAATCTCACCCGGTCGATCGACGATTTCGACGGCTATCTGCGGGCGCTGATCGAAGGCGATCCGGAGCACGCCGTGCTGGCCGCGCCGACCCCGGAGCTGCAGGCGCAGTTCGCCGATGTCGCAGCAACCTGGTACAGCATGATTCCGGTGCTGAACGCCATCGCCGATGGCCGGACGGTCGACGTCGAGACCATGCGCCGCGTCGATGGACTCAGCAACGATCTGCTGGAAGAGATCGACACCGCGTTGGCGATCATGGAATCGCTGTAGGATTGGCGCGGCAGCCTCGCATGGCTGATGGACGAACAAAGGGGCGCGTCTGCCGAGGTGGCCGCGCCCCTGTTTTTCCGCCGCGGCGCTGGCGGAGTTCGGGAACGACCCGCGGCTCGGCCGGCCGGCGGGTTTGGTGGGCCGCCGGGAGCCGGCATGAAACGAGAGTTTCGGCTGCCCCCGTACCGCGAAAAACGTTCATGGGTTTTATACTGTTTTTTAAGTATCTCGGCCTACAACCTGTCTGGACGCCGCCATGGCGTTCCACCGTTCATGGCTGTCGGCCGGGGAGTGTGAGGATTGTGACCGCGGCGGAGAGCCACTAGCGGCCGTCAGGAAGACCAGGGAGGTTGTTGCGATGTCGATGTTCCCCAAAGCGCGCCGTTGGGTTGGCTTCATGCTGGTGGCCGGCATCGCCGCCGCCATGGCGCCGTCTTCCTTCGCCCATCGCATGCATCCCGCGGAGGTCGTCGGCACCGCCAGCCATCAGCGCATCCTGGTTCGCGTGATGTTGAAGGATCTGATGCTGCTCTCGCTGCAGGTGGAGCCGCAGCGGACGCTGTCCTCCCTGCGGAACGGCCGGTCGGCCTTCGACAAGCTGATCGAGGAGGTCGGCGAGGCGAACGCGGAAATGCTCGAGCAGTCGGAGACGGTGCCCGGCGACCTGGTTGAGCGATACGACGAGACCGTTGCCATGTGGCGGCAGTTCGACGAGTCGATCCTGGACGCATTGGCCACGCGCCGCGTCTCCGCCGGCCAGGTTGCACATCTGCTCGAACTCGGCGGCCAGCTCGGCGAGTCGATTGACCGGCTCTATTTCGGCTATCGCGAGGCGGCAAACCATTACGGCGTGACGTCGGTGCTCGGCCGGGCGATCGAGGTCGGCGAACGCACCCAGGCGGCCAGCCAACGGGTCTTCGCCGAGTACTTCGCTCTTGCCAATAGTGGCGCCGAAGCCGGCGACCCCCGCGACCTGCTGGACCTGGCGGCGGAGGTCGACAGGCGGATCGCGGGTCTGATCGAGGGCGATCCGGAGAGCGGGTTGCTGCCGGCCCCGACCCGGGAGATCCGCAGCCACCTGGTCGCCACCCAGCTGCTGTGGGAAGAAGCGCGGCCGGTCCTGGATGCCGCCGTCGCGGGCGAGACCGCCTCGAACCCGGACATCGAAACCATGGTGCGGATCGGCGGGCGGTTGCTCGACGATCTGGCCGAGGCGGGCATCATGCTGGCCGGGCTGATGCCGGAGGCCCAGCGCCCGCGTCCGCGCCGGTTCGACGATGCGGCCGCGGCGCGCCTGGACGACGCCGGCGCGTAGA
>JABDIP010000338.1 GCA_013003675.1 Inquilinus sp. | reverse complement strand
GTTCCAGGGTCACGCCCAACAGGCGCGGATCGGCGGCGCGGCCGCTCAGCATCTCGACGGACTCGCGCACTTCCACCGCGTTGCCGGCGGTGCGGCCCAGCACCTGGTTCATGTCGGTCAGCAGCGCCACGGTCGGCAGCCCGGCGCCCTCGGCGACGGTGACCAGGCTCTCGGCCAACTCGATGGCGTCCTCGTAGCGGGCGGCGAAGGCGCCGCTGCCGAACTTCACGTCCATCGCCAACCCCTGCAGCCCGGCGGCCAGCTTCTTCGACAGGATCGAGGCGGTGATCAGATCGATCGATTCCACCGTGCCCGTCACGTCTCGGATGGCATAGATGCGGCGGTCGGCCGGGGCGATGTCGCCGGTGGCGCCGATGATGGCGCAGCCGGCCTCGCGCACGACACGCTCCAGGGTCGCGGTGTCCGGCTGGCTCCCATAGCCGGGGATGCTGTCCAGCTTGTCCAGCGTGCCGCCGGTATGGCCGAGGCCGCGGCCGGAGATCATCGGCACATAGCCGCCGCAGGCCGCCACCAGCGGCCCCAGGATCAGGCTGACCTTGTCGCCGATGCCGCCGGTCGAGTGCTTGTCGAGCACCGGCCCGTCGAGCCCCTTCTCCGACCAGTCGAGCACGGTGCCGGAGCGGGTCATGGCGCGGGTCAGCGCGACCCGCTCGTCCAGCGTCATGCCCTTTAGCAGCACCGCCATGGAGAAGGCGGCGACCTGTCCCTCGGTGACGCTGCCGTCGGTGACGCCGCCGATATAGGCCTCGATCTCGGCCGCCGAGACGGTGCCGCCGTCGCGTTTGCGGCGGATGAATTCCTGCGGCAGGAAGGCGGCGGGGCGGTCGGTCGTCGGCATCGGCGGTGTCCTTGGGCGCAAAACCAGCCTTCAGGCTAGATCATCGCTCCCACCGATGGAATCGGAACCCCTCAAACCTCGCGGGCTCGTGGGTTAACGAACAGGGCCAGACGCACCTCGGCGCCGGGAGATCCACTACTCCTCCTTCCAACGCCGTCATCGCGAGCCGCAGGCGTGGCGATCCAGAGCGGCCAGGGCCGGCTGCCGGGGGCCGTCCACATATGGATTGCCGCGTCGCTGCGCTCCTCGCAACGACGGCAAAGGGCGAGAGGGATCGGACCTGTCCGGATTCGGCGCAACCGGCGGCCGATTTGCGCGAGGTCATGGCAGCGTTGGCGTGCGGGCCGCAATCCTGCCACAAGCCGGCGGCCATATAGCGGCCGCCGAATCACCGACCGCAGCGGGACCAGACAGATGACCGATCGCAAGGGCAGGAGCCGGACAGCCGGCAGGGCGGCGTTGGCCGTGTTGGCGTTTGCCGTCGGCGCCGGGTTGCCGGCACCGTCGACCGCCGCCGACAGCCTGCGGACGGCGCAGATGCCGATCGACCCCGCCGTCGGCCGCGAGCTGTTCGTCGAGAAGGGCTGCGTGATCTGCCATTCGGTGAACGGGGTCGGCGGCATGGCCGGCCCGCCGCTCGATTTGCCGCCGGAGGGACGCAACATCGACGTCGCCGAGTTCGCCGCCAACATGTGGCGCGGCGCCGGGCCGATGGTCTGGCTGCAGACCCTGGAACTCGGCTACCAGATCGACCTCACCGGCGCCGATATTGCCGACCTCGCCGGTTTCGTCCACGACCCGGCCGAGCGCGCCCGCTTCACCCTCGACCAGATCGCCGAGCCCCTGCGCGACGCCTTCCTGACCGAGCCCTATGTGCGGCCCGAGGATTGGGAGTGGGAGACCGAGCCGGAATAGCCGCGAACCGGCAGCCGGAACCCACGGTTTCCGGGGATTTCCGGCCGCAGCCTTGATTTTCGGCGGTTTTCGCGCGATATTGAGTGCGAGACAGGCCCGTCACCAACCAGGGTGCCACCATGTCCAACGGACCGATCCTGCCGATCGTCTGACCGCCCGGCCCAGCGCCGGAGCGCTGCTTCATCGCCCTTGGTGGCGACTGGCCCAGGTATTCCCCTCACCCTCCCATTGCTAACGCAACGGGCCCCTCCCTCTCCCGCAAGGGGAGAGGGGATCGTCAGCCCGATAGTGTCTGATCCCTCTCCCCGCGCGGGAGAGGGTTGTGGCGGCTTGGCGAGGCCATCGGCCGAGCCCTAGCCGGCGCTGGGTGAGGGGGCGGTTGTTCGATTGCTGCCGCCCGCCGCCGCGCCGTCGCTAGTCCCGCAGAACCGGCCAGGGGCGGTGGCGGTAGGTGGCGATCACCTGGTCGAGCCGTTCGGTCGCCTCCTTCGAGGCGGTCGTGCTGCGCCGCATGGTCTTCGCCAGATTGTCCAACAGCGACTTCTTGCGGTCCGCCTCCAGGGCGGCGAAGCGGTCGGTCTGCATGTCCTTGAGGATCGAATCGATGAAGCTGTCGAGCTTGTAGTAGCGCATCACCGCGCCCTGGGCGGAATAGGGCAGGCGGACGATGTCGCCCTGCAGTTCGCGGAAGATCGGATTCAGGTCGCGCTCGACCGAGACGTAGGGCACGAATTTCGGGTCCTCGTCGAGGCGGGCGCCGATCTCGACGATATTGCGGCGGTTGACCGATTTCTGCGCCTCGATGTTGGCGTCGATCTCGGCCCGCAGCGCCGCCGCCATGTTGGCGATCTCCTCGTTGTAGCGCCACACCGTGGCCAGGAAGTCGACCAGCTTGGAGAACGACCAGAGCAGCACCGCGGCGCTGAAACTGATCAGCGCCGCCACCACCCGCGGGTCGTCCAACAGAGCCGCTTCGATCATCGCCGCTTATCCCGGTCCGCAAACCGCCTATTCGCCGTACGGCACCCAGATGTTCTTCACCTGCACCGCGTGGCGCAGGAACTCGCGGCCCTCGCCCTGGGCCGGGTCGTGCCAGTCGCGGCGCTTGCCGGTGTTGGTCCAGACCCGCTTCAGATTGCCGGTGGAGGCCTTCTCGACAAGGGCGCTGCCCGGCTTCGGCCCGACATACCAGAGACTCTCGACGCCGTCGTGCTCGGCCAACACCTTCGCCAGGTCGTCGCGGTCGCCGGTGACGATGTTGACCACCCCGCCCGGCACATCGGAGGTGTCGAGCACCTGGTAGAAATCCGTCGCCGACAGCGGGTGGCGCGGCGACGGGACGACGACCACCCGGTTGCCCATGGCGATCGCCGGCGCCACCAGCGAGACGAAGCCGAGCAGCGGCGCCTCGTCCGGGCAAGCCAAGCCGAGCACGCCGAGCGGCTCGTTCATCGCCAGGGTCACCCCGCGCAGCGGCGGCACATGCACCGCGCCGTCGAACTTGTCGGCCCAGGCGGCATAGGTGAACAGGCGGCGGACCGACGCCGCCACCTCGGCCTCGGCCGCCTTGCGCGTCGCGCCGGTCATCGCCGATAGCCGGTCGCGGAACTCGGCCGACCGCGCCTCCAGATTCTCGGCGATGTAATAGAGGATCTGGGCGCGCAGATGCGGCGTCGCCCGCGACCAGCCCTCGGCCTTGACCGCCGCCTCGACGGCGTTGCGGATGTCCTTGCGGTTGCCCTCGCCGACCTCGCCCAGCAGCGTGCCGTCCGGCGCCACCACCGGCCGGCTGTAGCCGCTGTCGGGCCGTGCCTGCTTGCCGCCGACATAGAGCTTGGCGGTGCGGTCGAGCGGCGCCGCGCCCGCCGCCGGCTCGGCGTAGTGCGGTGCCGTGTCCTTGCCGGCGTCCTCGTAGTGCGGCAGGCCCGCCTCGAAGCTCGGCCGCAAATATTCCCACAGCCCCTCGCGGCCGCCCTCGCGGCCGAAGCCGCTCTCGCGGTAGCCGCCGAAACCGCAGGCGGCGTCGAACTGGTTGGTGCAGTTGGTCCACACCACGCCGGCCTTCAGCTTCGGCGCCACGTCGAGGGCGAGGTTGATGGTCTCGGTCCAGACGCTGGCGGCGAGGCCATAGCGGGTGTTGTTGGCCAGCGCCACCGCCTCGGCGGGCGTGCGGAAACTCATCGCCACCACAACCGGGCCGAAGATCTCCTCCTGCGCCACGATCGAGGCCGGCGACACGTCGGTGAACAGGCTCGGCGGATAGAAGCAGCCCTCTTTCGGGCAGGCCCAGCTCGGCTGCCACAGCGCCGCCCCTTCCTCGACGCCCTGCCTGACCAGTCGCTCGATGCGCTCGAGCTGCACCGGGGCGACGATGGCGCCGATGTCGATCGCCTTGTCGAGCGGGTCGCCGATGCGCAGCGTCTCCATGCGCGCCTTCAGCTTGGCGATCATCGCCTCGGCGATGCCCTCCTGCAGCAGCAGGCGCGAGCCGGCGCAGCAGACCTGGCCCTGGTTGAACCAGATGGCGTCGACCACGCCTTCCACGGCACCGTCCAGATCGGCGTCGTCGAACACGATGAAGGGCGATTTGCCGCCCAGCTCCAGGGTCAGCTTCTTGCCGCTGCCGGCGGTCGCCTCGCGGATCGACCGGCCGACATCGGTCGAGCCGGTGAAGGCGACCTTGTCGACATCCCCATGGGTCACGATGGCCTCGCCGGTCCGGCCGTCGCCGGTGACGATGTTGACGACGCCCGGCGGCAGCCCCGCCTCCTGGCACAGCTCGGCGAATTTCAGCGCGGTCAGGCTGGTGAACTCGGCCGGCTTCAGCACCACCGAATTGCCCGCCGCGATCGCCGGCGCGATCTTCCAGGCCAGCATCAAGAGCGGGAAGTTCCACGGGATCACCTGGCCGGCGACGCCGAACGGCTCGTACCCGGCGCAT
>JABDIP010000316.1 GCA_013003675.1 Inquilinus sp. | reverse complement strand
ATGCTCATGGTCACCCCGGCCGGCATGTTGCCGGCCACCGCCTCGGTGTCCAGCGGTGCGGCCGGTGGCCGGGCGACGACGGAATCGACCGCCACCAGGCTGGTGTAGTCGCTGACCAGCCGGTGCGCCAACGCGACCTCGAGGATGCCGTCGCGAATCGCCTGCGGGTCGGCGCCGCGATAGCGCTCACGCTCCAGCTCGGCGATCTTCGACCGCGCCCAGAGCGCCGCGACGCCGCCGGCATCCCGCGCGATCGTCAGCGGTGCCTCGCGTTCCCAGGCGATGCCGCCGGTCGCGCCAGCGATGCGCGCGGCGCCCTGGCTGCCGGCCGCCACCAGCACCGGCTCGCCGACATAGAGGTCGGGCAGCGAGCGCGGATAGGTCTCGCCCACCACGCCATCCGGCCAGTCGACGGTGATGCCGGTCAGGGCGGGCCGCTCCAACCGGGCGAACAGCCGGGCCATCTTCTCGCCGACCTCTTGCGTCGCGCCGATGTGGACGAAGCTGCCCCGCCCGGCCTCGGCCGCGCCGCGCATGAAGTGGCTGTTCGGGACGCTGCCGATCCCGACCAGGAACAGGCGGCTGTCGCCGAGCCGCGCCTCGATGACGCCGAACAGCTCCGCCTCGTTGCCGACGCTGCCATCGGTGATGAACACCACCTGGCGCAGGCGCCCGCCGGTCTCGGCGCCGCCGAGCGCCAGGGTCAGCGCCGCGCGCATTTCGGTGCCGTTGTTGGCGACCAGGCCGCGCACATAGTTCCGGGCCTTGTACAATGTCTGGTCGGAGACCGGCCGCGCGGCGGCGAACAGGGCGTGCGGCCGGTCGTTGAACTGGATCACATTGAAGCTGTCGCCGGGCAGCAGCCGGCCGAGCGCGTCGAGCACCGCCTGCTTGGCCTGGACGATCGAATCGCCGGCCATGCTGCCGGAGGTGTCGACCACCAGGACCAGTTCGCGCGGCGGCCGGACGGCGCCCTCCGACGCCTCGCTGCCGGCGGGCGGCATGATCAACAGCAGATGATAGTCGGCATCGGCCAGCGTCTCGCTGAACACGCCCAGGGTCGGGGCGGCGCCCGGCGCCGGCCGCCAGACCAGCTCGAAATCCCGGTCGGCCCACACTTCGCCCTCGGCGAGGGTGATGGCGAACCGCCCGCCGGACTGCTCGTCGATCTCGATGCCGTGATAGGGGCTTTCGATGGACGCCACCGGGAAGCCGGGGTCGAGCGTCACGCTCAGCCGCACCGGATTGACCGGGCCGGTGCCGGGCGCCGCCACCGGCGGGGTGATCCGGCTGGCGTCGGGCACCTTGTCGGTGTCGAGCGCCCAGCCGGTGCCGGTCGGCGCCGTCGATTGCGCCGTGCCGGGGATGTAACGCGGCAGCACGACCATCGGGAAGCGCAGCGACACCGTGCCGGCGGCGCCGTCGAAGGCCAGGCTCTGCTGGTATTCGATGGTCACCGCGACCGAGCCGTTCGGGGCGATGTTGGCGACCGCCGTGGTGAAGATGTTCGGCCGCTGCTGGCTGACCAGGCTGGCGACCTGGCCGGCGGCCGCCGCTGCCGCGTAGGTGCGTTGCGCCTGGGCCTTCTCCTCGATGACACCCTCGACGACGCGCTCGCCGACGGTCATGCGCAGCCGGTCGACGGCGGCATTCTCCGGCAGCGGAAAGACGTAGACGCCTTCGACCCAGCGCCCGGTCGGGTTGACGAAGCGCTGGGTGATCCGCGCCCGCGCGACCAGACCGCCGATATCGAGCGCTATGTCGCTGTCGACGGTGGTCGACGGGATCACATAGCCAGGCCGGTCGGCGGGCAGATAGAGCCCGCCCTGGGTCAGCATGGTCTCCGCCGGTACGGCGGCGGCACCCTGCGCGGCGGCGTCGCGGACCATGGCGAGCACGGTCAGCAGGGCAACCAGACAGAAGAGGAAACAGGTGAACAGGCGCCCGCGCGCCAAGCCTTCCGGCTTTGTCATGTCGATGTCCCCATGGCCTTGATGTTCTTGTTGGCCACCATGCTCGCCCTGGCCCGAGGCATCGCCGGGCGCGAAATGGGGTCATTCGGTGATCGATTGGGGCGAAGCGGGGGCGCCCGCCCGCAGCCTCGACTCCGGCGCCGCGATCAGGGACAACGGACCTCTTTTGCCGCGTAGGGAGTTCGCCCGTGATCACCGATATCCTGCTGCTCGCCGACGCCGTGCTGAAGCTGGTGATGGGCGCCGTGCTGGCGGTCTATTCCAACCGGCTGGTCGGCGCGCTCGGCCTGCCATCCGGCGGCTCGAGCTTCTATCCGCGGCTGCTCGGCGGCCTGCTGCTCGGGGTCGGCGTCGCGCGGCTGATGGCGGCGATGCCGACCGGCTGGGCCGGGCTCGGCATCCACGGCGCGGCGATGGTCAACGTGCTGATGGGGGCGATGCTGGTGCTGCTGCTGATCGGTCGCGCCGGCCGCCCCGCCGCCGCCGGCCAACGGCTGCTCTGGGGGCTGGCGGCGGTGCAGCTCGGCCTCGGCGGGCTGGAATGGCTGATCTTTGGCGGCTGAGCGCCAGCGCCCAAACTTTCTAAAGGCTTTCCTTTAAAAAGTCGGCACGAATCCGTCTTCGCCGCCGCCCCAACGCTTGCGCCCAAGCCGCGCCGCGCCTAGTGTTCCGACCGGTTCGCAACCCGCCGGAACAAGGGGTTTCCCGATGTCCTTCCTGTCGCAATCGCTCGGCCGCATCAAGCCCTCGCCGACCCTCGCCGTCACCGCCAAGGCGGCGGAACTGAAGGCTGCC
Source organism: Inquilinus sp. (assembly GCA_013003675.1). Taxonomy (GTDB): domain Bacteria; phylum Pseudomonadota; class Alphaproteobacteria; order DSM-16000; family Inquilinaceae; genus JABDIP01. The sequence goes on along the minus strand of JABDIP010000316.1, from coordinate 3,356 downwards.
GGCCGCGACGTCATCGGCCTCGGCGCCGGCGAACCGGATTTCGACACGCCGGACAACATCAAGGAAGCCGCGATCCAGGCGATCCACGAGGGCCAGACCAAGTACACTGCGGTCGACGGCACCCCGGCCCTGAAGCAGGCGATCGCCGCCAAGTTCAAGCGCGAGAACGGGCTCGACTACGCGGCCAACCAGATCACCGTCGGCACCGGCGGCAAGCAGGTCATCTTCAATGCCATGCTGGCCACCCTCGACCCCGGCGACGAGGTGGTGATCCCGGCCCCATACTGGGTCTCCTATCCGGACATTGTGCTGCTATGCGGCGGCACGCCGGTGCCGGTCGACTGCCCGTCCCAGGCCGGCTTCAAGCTGCAGCCGGCCGCCCTGGAAGCGGCGATCACGGCAAAGACCAAATGGGTCATCCTGAACTCGCCGAACAACCCGACCGGCGCCGCCTACAGCCGGGCGGAGATGAAGGCGCTGACCGATGTGCTGCTGCGCCACGGCCATGTGCACGTGATGACCGACGACATGTACGAGCATCTGGTCTATGACGATTTCCGGTTCGTCACCCCGGCCGAGGTGGAGCCCGGCCTGTACGACCGCACCCTGACCATCAACGGCGTCTCGAAGGCCTATGCGATGACCGGCTGGCGCATCGGCTATGCCGGCGGGCCGGCTGATCTGATCAAGGCGATGGCCAAGGTGCAGAGCCAGAGCACCACCAACCCCTCCTCGATCAGCCAGGCGGCGGCCGTCGAGGCGCTGAACGGCCCGCAGGACTTCATCGCCGAGCGGGCCGAGGTGTTCAAGGCGCGCCGCGACCTGGTGGTCGAGATGCTGAACGCGGCGGAGGGCCTCGCCTGCCACAAGCCGGAAGGGGCGTTCTACGTCTACCCGTCCTGCGCCGGCTGCATCGGCAAGACGACGCCGGACGGGACGCGGATCGAGGATGACGGGGGTTTCGCCGCCTATCTGCTGGAGGCGGAGGGCATCGCCGTGGTGCATGGCGCCGCCTTCGGCTTCTCGCCGTTCTTCCGGGTCTCCTACGCCACCTCGACCGAGGCGCTGAAGGAAGCCTGCGCGCGGATTCAGCGGGCCTGCGCGGCGTTGACCTAGCACCACGTCGACGGGTCGTAAGTGCCGGGCTAGACTGCCGCGGACCCTAGGCTCTTTTCGCGAGGCTCCGCGCCGTGGCTGACACCCTGTTCGAGCGCCAGATGGCGATGTACACGACCTATCATCGCGACCGCCGCAATCGGGCGACGCATTTCTTCGGCATCCCGGCGATCGTCGTCGCGGTGCTGGTGGCGCTGGCCGTGGCACGGGTCGAGGTCGGGGGCGTGCCGATCTCGCTGGCGGTCGTCGTGGCGGCGGCGGTGTGGCTGTTGTGGGTCATCCTCGATCCGCCGATCGGGCTCGCCATGGCGCTGTTCGTCGGGCCGGCATTGGCCTTCGCCGAATGGCTGGCGGCCACTCGATCGCTGTCCGCGGTCTGGACCATGTTCGCGGTGCTGTTCGTCGGCGGCTGGGCGCTGCAGCTCTGGGGCCACGTCTATGAGGGCCGCCGGCCGGCACTGCTCGGCAATCTGTTCCAGGCGCTGATCGGGCCGATGTTCCTGGTCGCCGAGATCGCCTTCGCCCTCGGCCTGCGCGGCGATTTGCGACAGCGGATAGAGCGGGTGATCGCCGAGCGGTATCCCGACTATGCGGCAACGCCCGGCCTGGGCGATACGACCGGCTGAGTCGACATCACGGCCCGCCGGTCGATCCGCCGCGTTTCGCGGAGATGCGTCAATCGCAGACCGCCAGCCCTCGATCCATCACAAAGCGGCCGTCGGGGGTCCGGTAGTAGATCGCCTGTGGCACCCGGCCGGTCGGCGAGAAGGCCCGGTACGCCTGGCAACCGCCCACCCTTTCGTCAAGCGGCACCATGTAGAATTGGTCGTGCAGTCGAATGGCGTTCCGCGGTACCTCGATGACGGCGCCGGGCGGGTCGGATGCCCCTGCCTCGGCGCCGGTGTCCGGCTCCCGCGGATCGCAGGCGACCAGCGCGAGCGCCGCGACCAGCCACGGTCTAGGCATGGACCGCATCAAAACGTCGTCGTGAAGGACAGGCCCAGCCCGTAATCGTTCGAGGCGGCCGCGTCGTGGCCGGGTTCGTTCCGGATCAGCAGCCAGGACGACAGGTCTGCCCCGTCCCAAAGGCCGCGGCGATAGGCCAGTTGGACATTCATCTCCCGGCCGCTCGGCGCCAGATCGACGCGCTGCGATTCCCTGACCATGACCTCGTCGGCGGTCATCCCGACGGGCACCGTGACCGTCGCGTCGGCCTGACCCACGCGCAATGGCTGTCCCGCCAGGACACCGATCCGGTCGCCGGAGTCGAAGACATCCCGCGCCACGACACCGATGCCGAATGCGGTCGACCGGACGGTTCCCCAACCGCTGAGCAGCCCGGCGTTCTCGACGTCCGTCGTCGCCGTGGTCGCGCTGCCGATCAGCTCGATCGTGCGGGAAACCGGAAGGCCGCCGGACACGGTCACGAAATGGCTGGCCGCGCCGGCACTCGATCCGAAGGCGCCGTCGGTCCGGCTGCCGAGGAAGGTGTCCGACTCCTCGACCCGGGCGACGTCCAACCGCAGCCTGCCGCCCTTGGCGAATGCCTGATCCACGGTGGCCTGGGCGATGTTTCCGCCGCCCCATCCGGCACCGGTATCGAGGTTCCCCGTCGGATCGGACTCGAACCAACCGAATGACAAGGTTGTCGCGGCGGTGAGAGATCGATCCAGGCGGACGCCGTCGCCGCCGCCGAGAAGCGTGTAGTGAGGGTCGGTCATTTCGTCGGCGGCCCAGAACAGCGAACCGGCGGCGGAGGCAGTGGAGCCGCGGCCGAGCTGGCCGTCGGCCGACAGACCCATGCCGAGATGCCATGCGGTGCCCGGCGAAAACGATCCGGTCAGGCTGGCCGCCTCGACTTCGCCGCCGGATCGCGACCGGCCCGATTGCGCCCGCGGGTCACCGTTCGGGTCTTCGGCCAGTGCCATATGCAGGGTCATTCCGGCGGCCGGCGGCACCGAGACGATGTCCGAGGCGCCGGTGGCGAGCAGGTCTGCCAGCCGGAATCCCCGCTGCGCCGACGCGACCGACGCCGACAGATCGACCGCATAGGGCCGCTGGAATTCGTCGACCGCGACCGCGTTGCGAAGGGCGGCGACGCCGGACAGCGCGTCGCCGAATGCCGGCCCCAGCGCCAGCCGCGTATTGCTCAAGTCGGCCGCCTCGCCGGCCGCCATATCCGCCAGAGGCACCGAGAGCGCGCCGAGCGGCGCTGCCGCCGCGCCGACGTTGAGCAGCCC
>JABDIP010000554.1 GCA_013003675.1 Inquilinus sp. | reverse complement strand
GGGCCGATGCCCGGCCGACCATACAGAACCAACCCCTCACCCTCCCGGCGCTTTCGCGCCGGGCCCCGCCCTCTCCCGCAAGGGGAGAGGGTAATGCGGCAGGCAATGCACACGAGTCACTCTCCCCATGCGGGAGAGGGAGGGACCCGCGAAGCGGGAGGGTGAGGGTTGGTTCCGTCGGACCGCCTTTCCCATTAGAAAGACCGCCATGACCGCCGCCGCCCCGCTCCGCCTCGCCTTCATGGGCACCCCGGACTTCGCCGTGCCCAGCCTGGCGGCGCTGGTCGATGCCGGGCACGACATCGCCGCGGTCTACACCCAGCCGCCGCGCCCGGCCGGCCGCGGCCATCGCGAGCGGCGCTCAGCCGTCCACGACGCGGCGGCGGCGCGGGAGCTGCCGGTCCGGACCCCGAAAACGTTGCGGGATCCCGCCGAGCAGGAGGCGTTCGCCGCCCTCGGCCTCGACGCCGCGGTGGTCGCCGCCTACGGTCTCATCCTGCCGCAGCCGATCCTCGACGCGCCCCGGCTCGGCTGCCTCAACGTGCACGCCTCGCTGCTGCCGCGCTGGCGCGGGGCGGCGCCGATCCAGCGGGCGATCCTGGCCGGCGATTCGGAGACCGGCATCACCATCATGGCAATGGCGGCCGGGCTCGATACCGGGCCGATGCTGCTCGCCCGCGCCGTGCCGATCGGCCCCGGGACCACCGCCGGGGCGCTGCACGACACCCTGGCCCGGCTCGGCGCCGGGCTGATCGTCGAGGCGCTGGCCGGCCTCGCCGCCGGCCGGCTCGAGGCCCGGCCGCAGCCGGAGGCGGGCGTCACCTACGCCGCCAAGATCACCCCGGAGGATGGCCGCATCGACTGGCGGGACGCCGCCCGGGTCGATCGTCAGGCGCGGGCGCTGACGCCGGGGCCGGGGGCGTGGTTCGAGGTGGCGGGCGAGCGGCTCAAGGTGCATGGGCTGGAACGGGTGCCTGCGGCTTCCGGGCCGGCCGGCACCGTGCTCGACGACCGGCTGACCGTCGCCTGCGCCGCCGGTGGCGCGGTGCGGCCGACGATCCTGCAGCGGCCGGGGCGGGCGAGGATGCCGGCCGACACGCTGCTCCGCGGCTTCCCGATCCCGCCGGGCACCCGGTTGTGAGCCGATACAAGCTGACGCTTGAGTATGACGGCGGCCCGTTCGTCGGCTGGCAGCGGCAAGCCAACGGCCTAGGCGTCCAGCAGGCGGTCGAGGAAGCGGTCCAGGCTTTCTGCGGCCAGGCGGCCAGGGTCCATTGCGCAGGCCGCACCGACGCTGGGGTTCACGCCCTCGGCCAGGTGGCGCATGTCGATCTCGACGGCGACCCGCCTGCGGACACCGTCCGCGATGCGATCAACTTCCACCTGCGGCCAAATCCGGTCGCCGTCCTGAAAGTCGAACCGGTGGCGCCCGGTTTCGACGCCAGGACATCGGCGATCCGGCGCCGCTATCGCTATCGCATCGTCAACCGCCGTGCCCCGCTCGCCCTCGATGCCGGCCGCGCCTGGCAGGTGCAGCGGCCGCTCGACGCCGCCGCCATGCACGACGCCGCCCGGGCGCTGGTCGGCCGGCACGACTTCACCAGCTTCCGCGCTTCGGAATGCCAGGCGAAATCGCCGCTGAAGACCCTCGACCGCCTCGCCGTCGAGCGCGATGGCGAGGAGATCCGGATCGCCGCCGAGGCACGCTCCTTCCTGCACCATCAGGTGCGCAATTTCGTCGGGACGCTGGAGCGGGTCGGCGCCGGCCGCTGGAGCCGCGCCGATGTGGAGCGGGCGCTGGCGGCCCGGGACCGGGCGGCGGCGGGGCCGACGGCACCGGCCTGCGGGCTCTATTTCGTCGCCGTCGACTATCCGCCGTAGACGACGTAGTCGCTCATGGCGAAGAGCAGCTGGCTGAGCACGAAATCCATCGCCACCAGGCCGGCGGCCAGCCCGCCATTGATGTCGAGCGCGGTCTTCACGATGAACCACTCATAGACCATGACCACCAGCATCACGGCGAGGCCGATGGTGGCGAAGACCTCGCGGCCGATCGTCCCGGAGAAGTAGAGGATCTGCAGCGGCAGCAGGCACAGGACCGCCGGCACGCTGATCCAGTTGTAGGCGATGACCAGGTCGAAATAGCGCGGCTTCCGATCGAGCCACTCGACCAGCCAGATCGCCAGCACCGGCACCAGCGTCCAGCCGATGACGTAGAACAGCAGTTTCAGCACCACGACCTGGGGGATGAACAGCGTCTGCAGTTCCTCCCATTTCTCGGCCGCCGACAGCGCGAATACGATCGGCGCCAGCAGCACCGCGGCGAAGAAGCTCTCCCGGGCGCCCTGCGCGGTGCGGTCGAAATAGGCCATGCCACCGGAGTCGCGGCGGGCCAGGCGGTAGCAGGCATAGAGGGCGGCGGCGATCCGATTCGCTGTGATCATCGGGCCCCGGCGAAATACTCCGCGAGCACCGCCGCGTAAATGTCGGCCAGCGCCTCGATGTCGGCGGTGGCGGCGTGCTCGTCGACCTGGTGGATCGTCTTGCTGATCAGGCCGAACTCGACCACCGGGCAGTGATCCTTGACGAACCGGGCGTCGGAGGTGCCGCCGCTGGTGCTCAGTTCGGGCCGGCGGCCGGTCACGGTCTCGACGGCGCGGGACACCGCGTCGCTCAGCGCGCCGGCCTGGGTGATGAAGCTCTCGCCGCTGCTCCGCACGGCCAGTTCGTAGGCGCCGCCGGCCGCGTCGAAGATGCCGCGCAGCCACGCCTCCAGCGATGCCGCCGAATGCCGGTCGTTGAAGCGGATATTGAAGGCGGCCGAGGCGGTTGCCGGGATCACGTTGGTCGCCGGGTTGCCGATGTCGATCGTGGTGATCTCCAGATTGCTCGGCCCGAAATGCTCGGTGCCCCGGTCGAGCGGTTCGGCGACCAGGCCATTCAGCATGCGCACCAGCCGGTTGGCCGGATTGTCGGCCTGGGCCGGATAGGCGGTATGGCCCTGGACGCCCTTGACCGTCAGCCAGCCGGACAAGCTGCCGCGCCGGCCGATCTTGATCATGTCGCCGAGCGCCAGGGGATTGGTCGGCTCGCCGACGATCGCGGCGTCCAGCCGCTCGTTCCGCGCCGCCAGCCATTGCAGCAGCTTGACCGTGCCGTTGACCGACTCCGCCTCCTCGTCGCCGGTGATCAGCAGGCTGATGGAGCCGCCGAAATCCCGGCCCCGGACGGCCAGGAACCGGTCGACCCCGGCCAGGAAGGCGGCGATCGCGCTCTTCATGTCGGCCGCCCCCCGGCCGAACAGCACGCCGTCCTCGACGGTCGCGCCGAAGGGATCGTGACGCCACGACCCGGCATCGCCGACCGGCACCACATCGGTATGGCCGGCGAAGCAGAAATTCGGGCCGCTGTCGCCGAGCCGAGCGTAGAGGTTGTCGATGTCGGCGTGGCCGGGTTCCCGGAAGGTCACCCGATGGCAGGCAAAGCCGAGGCTTTCCGCCGCCACACGCACCTCGTCCAGGGCGCCGGCATCGGCCGGCGTCACGCTGGGGCAGCGCACCAGCGCCTGGGTCAGCGCCACCGGGTCGATGGTCGGCATCGGCCGGGCTCAGTCCCGCAGCAGCTCGTTGATCGAGGTCTTGGAACGGGTCCTTTCGTCGACCCGTTTCACGATCACCGCGCAATACAGGCTGGGCCCCGGCGAGCCGTCGGGCAGCGGCCGGCCCGGCATCGCGCCCGGCACGACGACCGAATAGGCCGGCACCCGGCCGTAATGCACCTCGCCGCTGGCGCGGTCGACGATCTTGGTCGAGGCGCCGATATAGACGCCCATCGACAATACCGAACCCTGCTCGACGAGCACCCCTTCGGCGACCTCCGACCGGGCGCCGACGAAGCAATTGTCCTCGATGATCACCGGCCCCGCCTGCAGCGGCTCCAAAACGCCGCCGATGCCGGCGCCGCCGGAGATATGGCAGTTCTTGCCGATCTGCGCGCAGGAACCGACGGTGGCCCAGGTGTCGATCATTGTGCCGCGGTCGACATAGGCGCCGATATTGACGAAGCTCGGCATCAGCACCACGCCCGGCGCGATAAAGGCCGAATGCCGGACGATGGCGTTCGGCACCGCGCGGAAGCCGGCGGCGCGAAAGCGGTTCTCGCCCCAGCCGGCGAATTTCGACGGCACCTTGTCGAACCAGGGCGCGGCGTCCGGGCCGGTGCCGCCGGGGCCGCCGCCGATCGGCTTCATGTCGTTCAGGCGGAACGACAGCAGGATCGCCTTCTTCAGCCATTGATGGACGTGCCAGCCATCGGCGCTCTTCTCGGCGACGCGCTTCTCGCCGCCGTCGAGCGCCGTCAAGGCCGCCGCCACCGCCTCGCGGGCGGGGCCCTGGGTGGCCGGAGACAGGGTCTCCCGCTCCTCCCAGGCTTGTTCGATGATCTGCTCTAGGGCTTGGTCGTTCATGGCTCGGACGCTGGTCTGGGGAAGAAGCGGCGCACCATCCTCCGCCGCCGGCCGGCTTGTCAACCGGCTGCCCGGCCCGCCGCGCCTCGTGCCGCCACCACCTCCGCCAGCCAGTCGGACAGGTCGTCGATCCGGTGGTCGACGTGGTCCTCGCCCTCCTTCGGCCCGGCCCAGTCATGCGCGGTTCGCACCCAGACCGTGGTCATGCCCAGCGCATGCGCCGGGCGCAGGTTGACCGCCATGTCCTCGACCATCGCCGCCTGACGCGGGTCGAAGCGGTGGGACGCGATCATCCGGTCATAGGCGCGGCGGTCGGGCTTTGGCAGGTATTCCGAGGCGGCGATGTCGACGATCGCCTCGAACTGGCCGGCCACTCCGAGCCGCCCGATGACCCGCTCGGCATGCGCCACGGAACCGTTGGTGAAGATCAGCTTGCGCCCTTCCAGCCTTTCCAGGCTGGCCCGCAGCGACGGATCCGGCGGCACCGGCGAGACGTCGATGTCGTGAACAAAGTCGAGGAATGCCGACGGTTCGACGCCGTGCTCGGTCATCAGCCCGCGCAGGGTGGTGCCATGTTCGAGGAAGAACTTGTGCTGGACCTGGCGGGCGGTGTCGAGATCGACCGCCAATTGCCGGGCGATGAACTCGCCGATGCGCCGGTGGACCTGGGCGAACAAATCGCAGGAGGCCGGGTACAGCGTATTGTCGAGATCGAAGATCCAGACCTCGACATGGTCGAGCGGGTCGGTGGCGCGCGGCGCCCTGGCGTCGGCCGGTTTCATGGCAGGAAAGGTAGCCTGCATTGGCCGGGCAGGCCACGGGCAAGCGCGCGGCTGCGAAGTAAGTGGTTTTAAGCGCCTCTTAAACGCGCCTAGATAGGCTATCCGACCCCGCCGACCGCCCGAGGTTGTCTACGTGCGCTTCTTCCAACGAGCGACCGCCGCCGCCCGGTCCGCCCCGAAACCGGTTCCGGTCGATGTCGACGCGCTGGTTTGCCGACATCCGGAACTCGCCATGGTTGTTGCCGTCGACGGCGGCGTCGGCGCGGTCAGCGAGCGGCTGCGGCCGATGGTCGAAGGCGGTCCGCAGGGTCCATGGTGGGAGGAACTGCTCGGCTGGCTGACCGGTTCCGGCAATGGCGACATCGATGGCGACGGGTCGGCCGCCATCCTCACCACGGTGCTGGAAACCGATGCCGGACCGGCGGTGGTCGAATGGACGGCGGTCCCGCTGCCCGACAACACGGTCGCCCTGTTCGGCCGCGACGTCACCATCGAGACCCGGCTGCGCGACGCGCTTGCCGACTCCCGGCAGCGCTTTCGCGACCTGGTCGACATCTCCAGCGACTTCGCGTGGGAGACCGGGCCGGATGGCCGTTTCGCCTATGTCTCGCCGGAGGGGGCGATGGGCTATCCGGCGGAGGCCCTGGTCGGTGAACCGCTGGAGCGGTTGTTGGGTGAAGCCGGCGAGTTGAGCCGCTCGCTGTTCGAGGCGCGGCGGGCGGTCAACCGGGCCGAGTTGTGGCTTCACCGCAGCAATGGCGAGGAGGCGTGCGTCGTGGCCTGGGCGCGGCCGCTCGTCGACGAGAACGGCGCCTGGCGCGGCGCCCGCGGGCTGTGCCGCGACGTCACCGAGGTGCGCCGGCGCGACGCGGCCCTGGCCCGGGCGCACAACCGGGACCGCCTGCTCGCCCATATCGTCCGCGCGCTACGCGACGAGATCGACCCGGAGCGGATGCTTGGCCAGGCGGCTTCGGCGATCGCCAACGCCCTGGGGGCCGAAGGCTGCGCGCTCTATCGCGGCGAGGCGACCTCCGGCTTCCGCCGGGTCACCGAATTTCGCTCCGATGCCGCCCCGTCCGCGCCCTTCGGCGAGCCGGCGCTGCTCGACGCGGCCCGCCGCGCCGAGGCCCCGTGGCCGGCCGATTCGGCCACCGCGATCGGCCTGGCGGTCGCCACCCGCGGCCGGTCGGTCGTCAACGGCGTGGTCGCGATCTGGCGCTCCCCGGCCCGCGGCGATTGGGATGAGGACGACCGCGATTTGCTGGACGCGGTGGCCGACCAGATTGGCGTTGCCTTCCTGCATGTCGCCTATCTGGAGCGGCTGCGCGCCCAGGCGGAGCGCGACGGGCTGACCGGGCTGCTCAACCGCCGGGCGATGATGGGCTATCTGGCGCCGGCGTTTGCCGGTGGAGCGGAAGGCGTGCTGCTCTATGTCGACATCGACCATTTCAAGGCGGCCAACGACGCGCACGGACACCAGAGCGGCGACGCGGCGCTGTCGGCCTTGACCGGTATCCTCGGTGCCGTCGTCGGCGAGGGCGATCTGTGCGGCCGGTTCGGCGGCGACGAGTTTGTGCTCTGGCTGCCCGGCGCCGACCGCCGCAAGGGCGAGGGTGTCGCCCGCGCCCTGGTCGAGAAGGGCCGGGCGCTCGGCGAATTCTCCGCCGGCCCCGACCGGCCGGTCGGGCTGTCGGTCGGTGTCGCCCCCTGTAGGGCCGGGTCCGGCGAGCCGCTCGATCGCGCCATCGAACGCGCCGACCGGGCGATGTACCGGGCCAAGGCGGCCGGGCGCGGCGGCGACCTCGCCGGGGCCTGGTTCACGCTGGTACCGGAGGCCGCGGCATGACCACCCAGCCCTCCCGCGCGAGCGGCGCGCCCGACGGCGACGAGGCCGCGAAACGGGCGGTCCGCGACCCGGACCCGGCGGTCCGGCGGGCCGCTGCGGAAAGCGCCGATCTGTCGCCGGAACTGCTGTTCTTCCTGGCCGCCGACACCGCCGCGGAGGTTCGCCGTCAGGTCGCCGGGAACCGGGCGACACCGGGGCAGGCCGATATGCTGCTGGCGGAAGATTCCGAAGAGGAGGTGCGCGGGACGCTGCTGGACAAGGCGGTCGGCCGAATCCCGGCCAACGGCACCGATCCGCAAGGCCCGCTCGAGAAACTCACATTGCAGGTCCTGACCGTTCTCGCCCGCGACCCATCGCCGCAGATCCGTCGGCTGCTGGCGGAATCGATCCGCGCGCTGGAGCATGCGCCCCAGGCGGTGGTCAGCGTCCTGGCCGGCGATACCGAGACGGCGGTGGCGGTGCCGGTCCTGCGCCATTCGCCCCAACTGACCGACACCGATCTGCTGGCGGCGGTGGCCGGCGAGGCCGAACCGGCCCGGATCGCCGCCGTCGCCCAGCGCCCGACCCTGTCCTCCAAGGTCGCCGACGCCATCGTCCGCACCGACGACATCGAGGCGGTCGCCCTGCTGCTCGACAACGAAAGCGCGCAGATCCGCGAGGAGACGCTGGATCACATCCTGGCCAAGGCGCCGTCGCGCCCGTCGTGGCATCGGCCCCTGGTCTACCGCCCCGACCTCTCGGGCCAGGCGGTTCGCCGCCTCGCCCGTTTCGTCGCGATGTCCCTGGTCGAAGTCCTGCAGGCCCGCAAGTCCCTCGACCCGATGGTTGTCAGGGAGGTGGCGGAGGTGTTCTGCGCCCGTTTCGAGCGGGACGGCGTGGCGCTCGCCGATACCGACGAGCCGCCGGTCGGCCGCCGGCCGGTCGATGGCGGCGCGCGGGCCGAGGCCCTGGCTCGGGAAGGCGCGTTGACCGAGGAGGAAATCGACGACGCGATCTTCGCCGGCGACCGCTCCTTCGTGATCGCCGCTCTCGCCGCGCTGACGGGCATTCCCCGGTCGACGGTCGAACGCATTCTCGAGGCGCAGAGCGCGCGCGGTGTCGTCTCCCTGGCCTGGAAGGCCGGCCTCGGCATACGCCTGGCGATGAAGGTGCAGATGCAGATCGCGCAGATTCCGCCAAAGGCGATGGTCAACGCCCGCGACGGCACCCAGTTCCCGCTGACCGAGAAGGAGATGGAATGGCAGCTCGAATTCTTCGGGACGGGGGACGGCGATTGAACCGGCGGATGTGAGCTTTCGGCGGGGTTTTCCGTCCGGCCAGCCCAGCGGTTCTCAGATTTGACAATCCTGGCGGACAATAGCGCGGCATGCCGGGTTTTTGTTTCCCGCATGAAGCCAATCCGGTTGGCATCGGTCCAGGGATGCGCCTGAGCGACCCACCTGCGCCGACCTGTAGGACAGTATTCGGACCAGTTCCTAGCCGCGGCGGATCAGGGTGCCGGCGCCGCCGCCGGTGAAGATCTCCAGTAACAGGGCA
>JABDIP010000267.1 GCA_013003675.1 Inquilinus sp. | reverse complement strand
CTCGCGGGCGACTATCGTCCCCGGCCGTGCCGCGTCGGCCTTTTGCGCCACGTCGTCCATGAAGGCGTCGTCATGGGCCGGGTCGTGGTGGAACAGCACCACCGTGCCGACGCCCGCCGCGTCGCCGACGCGCAGCGCCTCCTGCCATGTCGAGTGACCCCAATCGACATGATTCGGGTATTCGCCGTCGGTGTAGGTCGCGTCGTAGATCATCAGGTCGGCCCCGGCGACGAAATCGATCACCGCGCGATCCAGTTCGCCCCGCTTGTGCTCGGTGTCGGTGATCACGCAGACGCTCTTGCCGGCGAATTCGATACGATAGCCGCACGCGCCGTCCGGGTGGTTCAGTGGGCAGGTCGTCAGCTTGACGCCGCCGCCCAGCGAAATCGGCTCGCCGCAGTCGAAATCGTGATAATGGCAGGTGGAGAAGACGTGAAGCGGCACCGGGAACAGCGGCGCCATCATCATCTGGCACAGCACATCCTTCAGGTGGGTGCCCTTGGGCAGATGGCCGGCCCAGAAATGCACCGGCGAATCCGCCAGATAGGCCGGCTGGAAGAAGGGTATGCCGCAGATATGATCGAAATGGGTATGGGTCAGGAACAGGTTGATGCGCTCGGGCTTCTCCCGGGCCAGTTCCAGGCCAAGGGCGCGGACGCCGGTGCCGGCGTCGATCACCAGCAACTCCTTGCCGCAGCGGATTTCCAGGCAGGTCGTGTTGCCGCCATATTTGACGGTCGACGGGCCGGGCACCGCGATACTGCCGCGGACACCCCAGAACTTGACGGTGATTTCCCTGCTCTCGGTCATCGGCGGCGGCGAAGACCCCATGCCCACTGTTGCTTCGCGGCTCCGGAAACGTCCCGGAACAGGCAACGAATCTGGCAGGGCGGGAAACCCGAGTCGAGACAAAACGCCCTGGCCCGGGCCGGGAATCCACATATGGCGGTCCGCCGATGAATGCGCCCGCCATGCGCCCGGTCGCCGCCGGCGTCGCCTTCGGCGCCCTGGTCTCGGTGCTCGCCGCCTACCACCAGTTCAAGCTGCCGCCGGTGCTGCCGGTGCTGATCGAGCTCTATGGCCACGACGCCCGGCTCGCCGGCGGTTTCATGTCCGTCTACGCGCTGGCAGGATTGTTGCTGTCGCCCCTCCTGGGCCGGTTCATCGAGCGCGACGGCGTCCCGCGTTATCTGTTCGCCGGTTTCGCCCTGCTCGCCGCGGGGTGCGCCATCGGCCTCGTCCTGCCCGGCTCCGGCATGGCGATGCTGCTGGCGCGCGGGTTGGAGGGTGCCGGGTTCGCCGCACTGGCGATCGTCGGGCCGGTGCTGGTCGCGCGTCATGCCGGCCCGGCGCACGCGGCCCTGGCGACCGGGCTGGTCGCCACCTGGATCCCATCCGGCCAGTTGCTGGCCAACGCGATCGCCCGATTCGCCGTGGCGGCGGATGGCTGGCGGCTGCTGTGGTGGGTCGGGCTGGCCGCCACCGCCGCGATGGCCCTGTGGACCGCGCGCCGGGCGGCGGCCGGCGTCGATGCCGGCCTGGCCGTGGCCGGCCGCGGCGCGGCCACGGCTGCCACCGGCGGCAGCCGCCCCTTGCTGTGGTTGTCGGCGGCGGTGTTCTGCCTGTGGTCGATGCAGTACTTCGCCTACATGACCTGGCTGCCGACCTTCCTGGTCACCGTGCACGGCCTGGCGCCGGACAGCGCGGTCGCCGGCTATACGGTGCCGGTGGCGGTACTGATCGTCTTCAACCTCGTCACCGGCTGGCTGCTCAAGCGCGGCGTGCCGGTGGCGCCGTTGCTGGCCGGCGCCCTGGCCGGGCAGGCGGCGGTGTGGGCGGCGTTGCCGGTCACCGGCGGCGGCTGGCCCGGCCTGCTGTCGCTGATCGCCTATGGGATCGGCGCCGGCATCGCGCCGACCTGCCTGTTCGGCCTGCCGCGGGCGATCGAGGGCGGCGGCCGGGCCGGCGCCTTCGCGACGCTGATGACCGGCCGCAATCTCGGTGTCCTAGCCGGGCCGCTGCTGCTCGCCTGGCTGCTCGACGCGACCGGCGGCTGGACGGCGGCCGGCCCGGTCTTCGCCGTCACCACGGCAACGGCCCTTCTGGTCTCGCTGTGGCTGGCGGTTCGCCTGGCCCGGCGACGCCAGCCGGCTATGGATTGAGGCGGTAACCGCCCGGCTCGGTCACCAGCAGCTCGGCGTTCGACGGGTCGCGCTCGATCTTCTGGCGCAGGCGATAGACGTGGGTCTCCAGCGTGTGGGTGGTGACGCCGGCGTTGTAGCCCCACACCTCGCCGAGCAGCACGTCGCGGCCGACCACCTTGCTGCCGACCCGGTAGAGATATTTCAGGATCGCCGTTTCCTTCTCGGTCAGCCGCACCTTCTGGTTCTTCTCCTCGTCGACCAGCAGCTTGGCGCTGGGCCGGAAGGTATAGGGACCGATGGTGAAGACGGCATCCTCGCTCTGCTCGAACTGGCGCAGCTGGGCGCGCAGCCGTGCCATCAGCACGCCGAGCCGGAACGGCTTGGTGATGTAGTCGTTGGCGCCGCTGTCGAGGCCCAGGATCGCGTCCGAATCGGTGTCGACCCCGGTCAGCATGATGATCGGGCTGCGCACGCCGTTCCGCCGCATCAACCGGCACAGGTCGCGGCCGTCCATGTCGGGCAGGCCGACATCGAGCAGGATGCAGTCGAAATAGGTGTTCTTCACCTGTTCCAGCGCCGCAGCGGCGGTGTCCGCCTCGTGGGTGGCGAACTCCTCGTGAAGCTGAAGCTGTTCGGCAAGCGAGCCGCGCAACGCGTCGTCGTCGTCGACCAGCAGGATCTTCTTGTTGGAACTCATGCTCATCCCTTCGCGTAGGGCGGGCGGATTCGCGGCGGATACTAGCCCGCATTTCCGACACTGGCCACGGTGCGCGTGCCCGCCTATATGCCTGGGGCGGCAACGCCGCTCCGATTGAAGCTCGAGCCCGATCGGTTCGCACGGAACCGGTGTGAACCGTGAATCGGTCTCTAATTTGTTGAATCGGATCGAGATTCACTGCCCGGAACGTTTCGATCCGAGCCGGTCTTGATCTAGGATGGCAGCGATGACGACCGCCACCGATTTCGCGCCCGCTCCGCCGGCGCTGCGCCAGGTTTCGCTGCGCGCCGTCGACCGCGCCTGCGGCGATCTGCGCCGCGGCGATGTCGTCCTGGTGCGCCCGGACAGCGGGCCGGCGCTGCTGGTCCAGGCCAGCGAGTCGGTGACGCCGGAGGCGATCGAGCGGATGACGGCGCTGACCGGGCGCGCGCCGGCGGTGGCGATCACCCGCCAGCGCTCCGCGGCGATCGGGCTCGAGGCGGATGGCGACGGCGTGCTGCTGCTGGAGCCGGGGCCGGCGCTGTCGGCCGGGCTGGTGCGGATGCTGGCCGACCCGGAAGCGGCCGTCGACCCCACCGCGCTGGCCGATCTGCCGCGCCGACGCATCGCCGCGGCGGCGCGCGACGGTGCCGTGGCCGCCACCCGGCTCACCAAGCTCGCCCGGCTGCTGCCGGCGGCCCTGGTGGCGCCGGTCGAGCGGCCCCTGGCGACCGACCGTCTGGTTGCCGCCAACGATATCCTGTCGGTCAGCGCATTCGACATCGACCACTATGAACTGCACGCTGCCCGCGGTTTGCACCGGGTGGCCGAGGCGGCGGTGCCGCTGGACGGCGCCGAGGCGACCCGCATCGTCGCCTTCCGCCCGACCGACGGCGGCCAGGAGCATCTGGCGATCGTGATCGGGACGCCGGATCCGGCCGGCACGCCGCTGATCCGGCTGCATTCGGAGTGCTTCACCGGCGACCTGCTCGGCTCGCTGCGCTGCGATTGCGGCCAGCAGCTACGCGGCGCGATCGCCGAGATCGCCCGCGAGGGCAGCGGCGCGCTGCTCTACCTGGCCCAGGAAGGGCGTGGCATCGGCCTGGTCAACAAGCTGCGCGCCTATCGCCTGCAGGATGCCGATTTCGACACGGTCGACGCCAATGTCATGCTCGGCTACGACGCCGATGAGCGGCTCTATCAGCCGGCGGCGGAAATGCTGCGCCAGCTCGGCTTCGCGCGAATCCGACTGCTGACCAACAATCCCGACAAGGTGGCGGGGCTCGCCGATTGCGGAATCGAAATCGCCGAACGCGTCCCGCACGCCTTCCCGGCAAACGGCCACAACGAATTCTACCTGCGCACCAAGAAGACCCGCAGCGGCCATTTGCTGTGAGGCTGGCGTTTCCGGCCCGATGACGACCGACAGCCTGATCGAGGTCTTTCCGGACGGCCGTCTCGCCTTCGCCGGCCAGACCTATCGCTGCGCCCTCGGCCGTGGCGGCGTCATGACCGGCAAGCGCGAGGGCGACGGCGCCACCCCGGCCGGACACTATCCCCTGCGCCGGGTCCTATACCGACCGGACCGGTTGCCGCCGCCGGCGACCGCCCTGCCGGTGGCGCCGATCGCCGAGGCCGACGGCTGGTGCGACGATTCCGGCCACCCGGCCTATAACCGGCCGGTCGCCCTGCCCTTCGCCGCCGGCCACGAGCGGCTGTGGCGCGAGGACGGGCTCTACGATGTCATCGTCATCCTCGGCCACAACGACGACCCGCCAATGCCGGGCCGGGGCAGCGCCATCTTCTTCCACGTCGCCCGGCCCGATCATGGCCCGACCGAGGGCTGCGTCGCCCTCGCCCGCCCCGACCTGCTCGCGGTCCTGCGCGATTGCCGCCCCGGCACCGAGATGCTGATCCACGGGCCTCGTTAGAGCAAATTCCACTTACGTGGAATCGGCTCCGACTGTACGGAAATTGCGCTAAGCCACGGCCGGGGTCAGGGGCGCGGCGGGCGTTCGCCGAACAGCGCGGTGCCGACCCGCACCAGGGTGGCGCCATGGCGGATCGCGGTTTCGAAATCGCCGCTCATCCCCATGCTCACCACCTCCAGGCCGCTGCGCGCCGCCAGCTCCGCCAGCAGGGCGAAATGCAGCGCCGGGTTCTCGTCCTGCGGCGGGATGCACATCAGACCGCGCACCGGCAGCCCCAACGCGTCGCGGCACAGCGCCAGCAGGTCGCCGAGTCCGTCCGGCGCCACCCCGGCCTTCTGCGGCTCCTCGCCGGTGTTCACCTGGATCAGGCAGTCCGGGCGGCGGCCCGACCGCGCCATCTCGGCGGCGAGGTGGCGGGCCAGCCTGGGCCGGTCGACGGTCTCGATCGCGTCGAACAGCGCCACCGCCTCCTTCACCTTGTTGGTCTGCAACGGCCCGATCAGGTGCAGGGCGACATCCGGATAGCGCTGCTTCAGCGCCGGCCAGCGCCCGGTCGCCTCCTGCACCCGGTTCTCGCCGAACAGCCGGTGCCCGGTGGCCAGCGCCGCCTCGATCCGCTCCGGCGGCTGCAGTTTGCTGACCGCGACCAGCCCAATTGCCGACGGATCGCGCCCGGCCTCCGCCGCCGCCTCGGCGATGCGTCGGCGCACCGCGGCGAAATTGTCGGCGATCCTTGCCGCCAGCGCCGGATCGAGCGTTTTCCCGTCATCTGCCATGGCGCCTGTTCTCACACCGCCGCCGCCCCGGCGCAAGCCGCTTTCGGCCCCGCCGCCGGCCGCTTTCGATTTGACACCCCGGCCCCGGCGACGCACAAAACGAGCGCTGAGGGGAGCCCGCCATGAGCCGACAGATCGACAGCTTCGAGGCCCTGCTGGCGCCGATGAGCGTCGCCGAGTTCATGGCCGAGTACCGCGGCCGGAAACCGCTGCACATCCAGGGCGGCGGCGACAAATTCGCCGGGGTCATGGGCTGGGACCTGCTGACCCGGCTGATCAACCAGTCGAGCATCTGGTCGGCCGCCTCCATGCAGCTGGTGCTCGACGGCAAGCGGGTCGATCCGAAGGATTTCTGCACCCCGGCGATCGGCCGCGACAAGGCGACGCTGCCGATCCCCGACCTCGACCGGGTGCGCGGCTGGCTGCAGCGCGGCGCCTCGCTGCTCCTCAACGACATCGACCAGCTCTCGCCGGGGCTGAAGGCGGCGGCGGCGGCGCTGGAAGCGGGCCTGGGCGGCAAGGTCCAGGGCAACCTCTACTGCTCGTGGCAGGCGCATCAGGGCTTCGGCTCGCATTACGACACCCATGAGGTGTTCGCGGTCCACGTCGCCGGCGAGAAGACCTGGCGGCTCTACGAGCGCCATTTCCAGGACCCGATCGCCCACGCCGCCTTCCAGATCAAGGACGACGCCTTCCACGCCAGGCACAAGGGCCGCCTGACCGCCGAGGTGACCCTGAAGCCCGGCGATCTGCTCTACATCCCACGCGGCTGGTACCACGACGCGCTGGCCACCTCGGAGGCGACGATCCACGTCGCCTACGGCATCACCTGCCCGATCGGCCTCGACCTGTTCAGCCTGCTGTTCGAGCGGGCGGTGCAGGAGCCGCGGTTCCGCGCCGCCGTGCCGGACCCCGATGCCGATGGCGGCACAGCCACCGCCGAGCACCTCGCCACCCTCGGCGACACCCTGGCGACCCTGGTGCGGGAGCCGGCGGTGGTCGAGAAATTCGCCGCCTTCATGCGCGGCTATCGCTACCCGCGCGCCGATCTGCGCCTGCCCGACGACGCCGTCGAGCGGCGTTGGCGCCGCGCCACCGCCGGCCTCCGGCTGGCCCAGCAGAACGGCGCCTGGGTACTGACCGACGGCCGCCAGCGCGCCCCCATCCCGCCCGGTACCGACAAGCCGATTGGCTGGATCCTGGAGCACGAGAGCTTCGCCGAGCGCGACTTCGCCGCCGCCTTCCCCGCCCTCGCCGAGAACGATCGCCGCGGCCTGCTCGCCAGCCTGGAGAAGATGGCCGTCATTGCCCTCGGCTGAGATAGCAGTGTGAGTGGAACCACCAAGACACGAAGAAGCGGTGATTCGGCCCTCTCAGTCGCCTCGCATTTCGCATCGGTGCTCTCGAAGGCCGACTCGCCGCGCCTCGGGCGCGGAAATCGACCTTCATTACCGTTCGACTGCTGAGGAGTGCGCGAAAAGGCCCGGAATACTGCCACCTTCGTGTCTTCGTGTCTTGGTGGTAACCCCGCCCGTATCCTTACCGAAATATGAACAGACTGTGGCGCGAAAACCACACGTCGCCACGATTGTTGCATCAAAGCCGCAATGTTCATTGTCCCGCGATCACGGGAGCGTTATTAGGGCAATTGGTTCCAAGGCGTTACGGGGCAATGCTGAACGTCGGGAGCCGTCACTGAACGTACATGTCAGGGGCCATCCGGCCCGAAAAACTGGAGGTTATAGGATGAAGAAGCTTCTTTTGGGGAGCACGGCGCTCGTCGCCGCCGGCCTGATCGCCGGCCCGGCCGCCGCCCAGCTCGAACTGAGCATCTCGGGCTCGGTGGACTTTCACATGGGCATCAGCAGCGAAGATGAGCCTGCTGCTGTTGCTGGCGTTAGCGGTGGTAGCCGTGGCTACGGTTTCACGACCGATACCACGCTGAACATCGATGCCGACGGCGTCTCCGACAACGGCCTGGAATACGGCTCGCGGATCAACATCGATGACACCGGCATCCTCTCTCTCGACACGGATGACACCCTAACCGGCACGACTGCCGTCACCGACCTTTTCGCTACCGGTTTGCAGATTGACGAGGCTTATGTCTTCGTCTCCGGCTCATTTGGACAACTCCGCTTCGGCAACACCGATCCGGCGGCGTCCGAGTTGCGTTTTGTCATGCCGACGGTCGGCAACGGCCAGGCCGATGGCGACTTCGAGCGCTATTTGATCGGTGAGGGCAAGAACGCCTTCGGCACCGACTTCGCGCATGACAGCGACGCCACCAAGATCGTCTATCTCGGTGATTTCGGCGACTTCACGGTCGGCGCCAGCTTCACGCCGAACGACACCCTTGCGCAGGGGTCCTTCCCTTCGATTGGGGAGTTTGACGGCGACTTGGAGAATGTCATCTCTCTGGGCGCCAACTACAATGGCACCTTCGGCGGCACCTCGATCGGCGTTTCGGGCGGTTACAACATGGGTGATATCGTCGGCATTGCGCCGAACTCCGGTGGAGATCACACCGAGTTTGGCGTCGGCGCTGAGGTCGGTCTCGGGGCGATCACCGTCGGTGGATTCTGGATCGATTCCGAGCAGGAAGACTCGTCGGGCGTCGTCGCTGTCGATCGGATGCGCTATGGCTTGGGCGCGAGTTTCTCCACCGGTCCGTGGAGCTTTGCTGCGAATGCGCTTATCGGTGAAAACGATGCGACCGCGGCTTCGACCACGGATGGCGGCGAAGACACCGTTTATGGTGTTGGGCTGGAATACTCCTTGGCGCCGGGCCTGACCCCGTACGCCGACCTGGTGATCTTCGACTTCGACGATAACTCTGGAGTCGCCACCGACGACAACGACGGTTCGGTGTTCATTGTCGGTGTCACCGCATCGTTCTAAGCGG
>JABDIP010000253.1 GCA_013003675.1 Inquilinus sp. | reverse complement strand
AGGGAGGGGCGGGCGGGGCGAGGCCGGTCGTCCTGCGGCGCCACCGGCTAGAGCACGATGAGATTAGGTCAAATGACCTAATCTCTGAATCGTCCTCTACAACGTTTGAATAGAGTGGGATTCAGATTTGAAGTCGAATCGACTTCAAATCATCCCGCTCTAGGAGGGCGGCGCCTCGCGCAGGAGGATGATCGAGATCCGCCGGTTTCGAGGACTATCGGGGTCGTCGACGAAGAGGTGGTCGGTGTCGGCCTTGCCGACGACATCGGTGATCCGGTTGGGCGACAGCCCGGCGTCGAGCAGGGCCCGGCGGCTGGCATTGGCGCGGTCGGAGGACAGTTCCCAGTTGCCGTAGTCGCCGGTGCCGATGAACGGTGTCGAGTCGGTGTGCCCCTTGATCGACACCTTGTTCGGCAGATCGTCGATCGCCTTCGCGACCAGGTCGATCAACTGGCCGGTGCGGTCGAGCATGCGGGCGCTTCCGGTCGGGAACATCGACCGTCCCTCCTGGTCGACGATCTGGATGCGCAGCCCCTCCGGCGTCACGTCGATCATCATGTTCTGCGCCAGTTCGCGGAGTTCGGGCAGGTCCTCGATCGCCTGGCGCAGCTCGGCCCCGGCCTCCACGAAGCGGCGTTGTTCCTGTTCGGCCAACGCCTCGGCCAGTTCGCCGTCGGAGACGCCGCGCGACTGTCGGAGAAAGGCCATCTGCTCTTCGTCGAAATCGCTGGTGCGGAGCAGGAATTCCATCTCGTCTTGCGGCAGATCGCGGGAGTTCTTGAGGAATTCGAGCTCCTCCTCGCTGGGCGGGCGGTTGGCGTTGAAGACCTTGGCGTCGACCGGCCGCTCGCGATCGCCGAGCTGGTCGGCGTCGACGACCTCGTCGGTCGACCCGTCATCCATGGTGTCGCTGTCCGCCGCCGGCTCCGGTCGTCCCGGCTGGCTGCGGAAGACGCTGGCCGGTGAGCTCGGCGACGACATCGGCCCCGGCGTCGCGACGGAGGTGCCGCCGAGCACGCCGCCGGCGCCGCTGGCCTGGTAGGCCACGGCCGCCGGATTGAAATATTCGGCGATGCCGCCGCGCTGCTCGTCGGTGGTGACGTTGAGCAGCCATAGCAGCAGGAAGAAGGCCATCATCGCGGTGACGAAGTCGGCATAGGCGACCTTCCAGGCGCCGCCGTGATGGCCATCGTGATGGCCACCCTTCTTCTTCTTGATGATGATGACTGGAGCGTCGCCCGACAATGTCGTCTCCGTCCGTCGCGCCGTGCTCCGCCCTGGACCTAGGCCGCGGGCGGCAGGGCGGCCGTCGTTTCCTCGACCTCGTAGAAGTCCGGCCGGACGTTGTGGAAGAGCGCCTTGCGGGCGAACTCGACGCAGACCGCCGGAGCGTAGCCATGCAGATAGGCCAATAATCCGGCCTTGATGCAGATGTAATAGCGATGCTCGGCGCCATAGAGGGCCTTCAACGCGCTCGCCAGGGGCGCGACGAAGCCATAGGCGATCCACACGCCGAGGAACGTGCCGACCAGCGCGCCGCCGATCAGTTTGCCCAGCACCTCCGGCGGTTCGGAAATGGCGCCCATCGTCTTGATGATGCCCAGCACGGCGGCGACGATGCCTAGCGCCGGCATCGAGTCGGCCACTGTCTGGATGGCCGTGGCGATCTGGTTCGATTCCTCGTGGTGGGTATCGATCTCCTCGTCCATCAAATCTTCCAGCGTGTGCGGGTTCTCGGTGCCGAGAGAGATCAGGCGCAAATAGTCGCGCAGGAAGGTGAGCGCGTGGTGGTTGTTGGCGACGGTGGGAAAGGCATTGAACAGCGCGCTCTCTTCCGGGTTCTCGACATGCGGCTCCAGCGCCAACATGCCCTTGGATTTCGCGACCTTGAAAATCTGGTAGAGCAGGCTGAGCAGCTCCAGATAGGATTCCTTGGTGTAGGGCGTGCCCTTGATCGCCGCCTTCAACGCGCCGCCGGTGTTCTTCAGCACCGTCTTGGAGTTGGCGGTGAGATAGGTCCCGACCGCCGCGCCGCAGATGATGACCACCTCGAAGGGCTGCCATAGCACGGCAAGGTGACCGCCCAGGGCGACATAGCCGCCGAACGTGCACAAGATGACAGTCACGAAACCGGCAATGATGAGCATGTCCGGGAGCTACACTTTTTTGGTTAGAAACCGCACGACGATACGAGCGGAACCCTGTCGTGGTTTCCTTAAGGAAAGCTTTATTAGCGGCGGCGGACGTTCGTGCCGCGGTGGGGGAGAGGGCGGGCGAGGCTGCGGAATCCGGCCAAAGCACGACGGTCAGTCATTCCCGTCTCCCGGGACGTGATGGCCGGGGCGGAAACGGACGCGGGGATCGGCGTCGTTGGCCGCTCGTCGGCCGGACTGTCGAAGCGGGCCGACCGGGGCTGGCGGTGCGGGAAAGAGGAAAAATGTCCGGCGATGGCGGCCCCCGACGCTAAACGAGGGCCGCCCCTGCGGATCGACTGAGAGCCGGACGACGATCAGTCGTCGTCATCATCGTCGTCATCGTCGTCGTCATCATCGTCGTCATCGTCGTCGTCATCGTCGTCGTCGTCATCATCGTCAGAGGATCCACCGTCCGAACCTCCGCCTGAGTCGCTTCCGCCGCCGCTGTCGCTGCCGGAGCCGCCGCCGCTGTCGCCGCCGGAGC
>JABDIP010000207.1 GCA_013003675.1 Inquilinus sp. | reverse complement strand
CCGGAAAAGGACATGCCCAAGGTCGCCGAGAAGATCCTGCGCATGTTCCGCGAACAGCCGATCCAGACGCCGGTCGGGCCGATCCACGCTTCGGTATCGATCGGCGGCGTGGCCTTTCCGTCCTATGTGCAGACACCGGCCGAGGCGATGACCCGGGCGGAGGCGGCGCTGCGCGAGGCGAAGGCGCTGGGCCGCGACTGCCACCATTTCTATCTGCTGACCGACGACCAGCGCTCGAACCACCGGCGCGACATCGTGCTCGGCAAGCAGATCAAGGAGGCGGTCAAGGATGACCGGCTGATGCTCGCCTATCAGCCGATGGTCGAGGCGACGACCGGCAAGATCGCCCACTACGAATGCCTGCTCAGAATGCGGGCCGAGGATGGGTCGATGGTCGCCGCCGGGGAGTTCATTCCGGCGGTCGAGCGCCTCGGCCTCAGCCGGTTGATCGACAAGCGGGTGCTCGAGCTGGGCGTCGAACAGCTCAATGAGGACCCCGACGTCCATCTGGCGCTGAACATCTCCGGCCTCACCGCCTCGGACCAGAGCTGGCTGCGCCGCCTGATCGCGCTCGTCGGCGGCTATCCGGACATCGCCCGGCGGTTGACGGTGGAGATCACCGAGACCGCCGCCATCCAGGATATCGAGGAGAGCGCCCGCTTCGTCGCCACGGTGCGCGACCTGGGCTGCCGCGTGGCGCTCGACGATTTCGGCGCCGGCTACACCTCGTTCCGCCATCTGAAGGCGCTGACCGTCGACATCGTCAAGATCGACGGGTCGTTCGTCCGCGACATCGCCACCAACCGCGACAACCGGCTGTTCGTGCGAACCCTGGTCGGCATGGCCAAGGGCTTCGGGCTGACCACCGTCGCCGAATGCGTCGAGGACAAGGAATCGGCGGACATTCTGGCGGCCGAGGGCGCCGACTACCTGCAGGGCTTCTACTACGCGAAGCCGGAACTGACCCGGCAATGGCCCCAGGGCACGGCGATCAAACCTGAGAGCAAACGGACCAAGCAGCGGGGCGCCGAAGTCTCCGAGCGGCCCGCCCGCGTCGCCGCGCGCGGCTGACGCCGCATCCGGCCCGGCGGGGCCTCAACCCTTCTTGGCGTCCTTGCCGCCCATGTCGCGGAGCTGCTTTTGCAGCGAGTCGAGCCGCTGCTGCAATTCCTCGATAGAGGCCGACTGTTCGGCTGTGGGCGGCCGGGGCGGCGCGGGGGCGCCGGCCGCAGGGGCCTTGCCGCCGTTCTCCGGGCCGGTGAACGGGGTGAACATCTTCATCGCCTGCTCGAACATGGCGACGTTCTGCTTGCCCATGTCCTCGAACGCGCCGAACGGGAACACCCCGGCCATGGTGTCCTGGAAATACTGGCGCATCTGGTCGTGATTGCGCGAGAACGCCTGCATCGAGTAGTCGAGATAGTTGGGCACCAGCCATTGCAGATTGTCGCCGTACATGCCGATGAGCTGGCGCAGGAAACTGATCGGTAGCAGATTCTGCCCCTTGCCCTCCTGCTCGACGATGATCTGGGTCAGCACCGCGCGGGTGATATCGTCGCCGGACTTCGCGTCGTAGACGACGAAATCGGTGCCCTCGCGCACCATCTGGGCGAGGTGGTCGAGGGTGACATAGGTGCTGGATGCCGTGTTGTAGAGGCGCCGGTTCGCATATTTCTTGATGGTGACCGGCGCGTCGCTATCGGTGGGTTTCTTGGCCATCGCGCTCGACACTTCGCGGCTGTGCGTCCCGCCCTTCGTGGCGGACCATACCAGTGTCGTACCTGTCGGGACGCCGTTAGGCAAGCCTCGCGGGCGGGGCCGCCTCGGCACTGGCCGCCCGGCCGGTGGGTCCCTATACTCTCCCGCCATGGCAGAACCGCCAGACCTTGAAGACCTCGCCCGCCGCTATCTCGATCTATGGCAGGAACAATGGGCGGCGATGGCTGCCGACCCGCATGCCGCGGAAGCGTTCTCTCGCTTCTCCGGCCTGATCGGCCAGCAAATGGCGGCGATGGGGCCGATGACGCAGGCCTTCTTCGCGGCCTTGCCGACGGCCGGAGCGCCGTCCGCCCTGGATGGCTGGCCACCGTCGCCGCAGGAGAGCCATGACCGAGCCGCGCCAACTGCCCCTACCGCGCCAGGGACCGCGCCCGCTGGCGGTGCACCTGGCGACGGCGCAGGCGATGTGGCTGAGTTCGCTCGCCGCCTTGCCGCTATTGAGGAGCGACTCGCCAAGCTGGAAGCCAAGCGGCCCGCTCGGCGACCTGCTGCCCGCGCTAAGCGCGACAAGTCCTGAACAGCTCGGCGGCGCCGTCGACCGCGCCGTCCGCGAACGTGCCGATGCCTTTCTGACCGGGCTGGAGCGCTATCGCCACCATCCCTACCGCCGCGACATCGAGGACCCGCCGGCGCTGTGGCGCGAGGGCGACACGCGGCTGCTCGACTATGGCGCCACCGCGCCGGGGGCGCCGGGGGCGGGGTCCGGCCGGCCGGTGCTGTTCGTCCCGTCGCTGGTCAACCGCGGCTACGTGCTCGATCTCTCCAGCCGGACCAGCCTGCTGCGATGGCTGGCCGGGCACGGTTTCCGGCCCCTTCTGGTCGATTGGGGGTGGCCCGGCGCGGTCGAGCGCCGCTACGACATGACCGACTATGTGGCCGGCCGCCAGGAGCGGGCGCTCGACGCCGCCGTGGCCGCGGCCGGCGGCCCGATGCCGGTGGTCGGCTATTGCATGGGCGGGCTGTTCGTCGCCGCGCTGGCCCGGCGCCGGCCGCGCGAGGTGTCGGCGGCGGTCTTCATGGCGACGCCCTGGGACTTCCACGCCGCCGATCTGCCGACCGTCGAGCGTCTGGTGGCGTCGATGACGCCGGTGCTGCCGCTGGTCCGCGAATGGGGCGAGCTGCCGGTCGACGGCATCCAGTCGCTGTTCGCCGGGCTCGACCCGATGCTGGCGGTCAACAAGTTCTCCCGCTTCGCCCGGCTCGATCCGGACTCCGACAAGGCGCGCGGCTTCGTCGCCCTGGAGGACTGGCTCAACGACGGCGTGCCGCTGGTCGGCCAGGTGGCGGAGGAGTGCATCGCCGGCTGGTACGGCGCCAACACGCCGGCCCGCAAGCAATGGTATATCGCCGGCGAGCCGGTCGACCCCGCCGCGATCGGCCAGCCCACCCTGCATTTGATCCCCCAGACCGACCGCATCGTCCCGCCGGCCAGTGCCGAGGCGCTGGCGGCGGCGATCCCGAACGCGCGCAGGATCGTGCCCCCGCTCGGCCATATCGGCATGGTGGTCGGCGGCCGCGCGCCTCAATTGCTTTGGCAGGTCCTGGCGGACTGGCTGGAAGACGTGAAGTAGCCAAAGGGCCCGGTAGCCGTGGCACGGCTCGACATCCGGGGGGCTGACGGTCTCTGCATCAGCATCTTGATGGAGAGGTTCGGACGCACTCTGCCCAAAGGCAGACATCGGCCCCCGGTCGCCAGCACATCTGGATGTGACCCATTGCAGTTATTGGCCTAGCCGCCCAAGGCCCTGCAATAGTTCTTGACCGCACTGTGCGACTAGCTAGTCAAGACCGGCGCCAAAGTCGGGCAATTCGGCTATCGTTAGGGCTGAAATTGAGAAGACACCGAAAATGCGACTTCATTGGGCAAAGTAGAATGAACAACGAACTCATTGCAACTGCAGGCGATGTAATCATAGAGGGCGTCAAAGTCGGACTAGATGTCGCTGGAGAGCACCTCTTGGGACCGACAGCATGGAAATACTTCAAACGCATCGTTCAGCCTGTAATAAGGCGCCTTCAAAGGCGTCATCCGGCCCTTGCGTTTGGATGTCCGAATGACGAGCAAGCAAATCTTGCTGCCCAGAGTGCAGTCGAGGAACTGCAAAGTGATAGCGAGTTGCAGCATCTTCTTGAGACGAATTTCGAAAATTTGGAGCATGGCCAGCAAGAAATAAGAATCGGCATCACGAGGATACAGCGAATAGTCACGAATACGTCTGAACAGGTCGGCCAAATATCAATCGCTCTTTCTGAAATCCGACGCGAATTAGGCAAGCGCGATGAGCCAGGAGGATCGGATGAGCTTCCGTCCTTTGTGGATATTTCCGACTATGTGAACCACTATGATATGCTGACGCGCGCCTATGTAAGGCGGGAGGGAATGGACCCTGAGGACCGTTTTGCCCGTAGAGTAATACCGACAGCGGTATTTTATTTGGACGTTGTTCATTTCGAGGAACTAGTTCTGGAGTATGGAGAACCATTTAAACTATACAAAACGAATATCAAAGGCCACGTAGTTACGGCAGACGTCTCTAGAGCCTTCGTCGATAAAATTGGGCGAGAATGTCGAACCCTCCGTACAACAGTGCCTAACCTTATTCGACCAGAGATGGAATTCTACGCATCCAACAAGACCTGCATAAAGGAGGAGGGCGGTTGGCGATGTGAAGAATTGCAGGCCCACTAAATGTCATTAGATCGTTAACCATTCGCTGGTCTGCCTTCAGATTGGCTCCACCGTGATCACGTCGATGTGGCTTAGGACTTCGGGTCCTGGCTAATCGCGGTTGTAGGAAGCGGCTACAATGCACGGCGCACGGCCGCTTCAGGGCGATACGCTGACATTCGTGTAACTTTGCGCCCCCACCGCATGAAGCAGCAGCCTGAGACACTCCACCTCTGGCTGCTTTCTTGCGTTGCATCAATGCCGGTCCTATGGTTTCCGGCGAGACTGTCGACCGCCGGGCGGGGCATTGCAACCGCCTGTTCGGCCTGACATTTTAACCGATGTGCAATAGGGAGCGAAATCATGACCGACGTCATTATCGCCGGTGCCGCGCGCACCCCCGTGGGTGCTTTCAATGGCGGGCTGAGCGCGGTTCCGGCCCATGAACTGGGCATCGTCGCGATCAAGGCGGCGCTGGAGCGCGCCGGGGTCGCCGCCGAGGAGGTCGACGAGGTCATCCTGGGCCAGATCCTGAGCGCCGGCGAGGGCCAGAACCCGGCGCGGCAGGCCGCGGTCGGCGCCGGCATCCCGGTGGAAAAGACCGCCTACCAGATCAACCAGCTCTGCGGGTCGGGGCTGCGCGCCGTGGCGCTCGGCCAGCAGGCGATCAAGCTCGGCGACAGCGACATCGTCGTTGCCGGCGGCCAGGAGTCGATGAGTATGGCGCCGCACTGCGCGCATATGCGCAACGGCCAGAAGATGGGCGACATCAAGTTCATCGACACCATGATCAACGACGGCCTGATGGATGCCTTCAACGGCTATCACATGGGCAACACGGCCGAGAACATCGCCAGAAAATGGCAGCTGACCCGCGCCGACCAGGACGCCTTCGCCGCCCGGTCGCAACAGAAGGCCGAGGCGGCCCAGAGCGCCGGCCGGTTCGCCGACGAGATCGCCCCGGTGACCGTCAAGACGCGCAGGGCCGAAACCGTGGTCGACACGGACGAGCACCCCAAGCACGGACCGACGGTGGAGTCGCTGGGCTCGCTGCGCGCGGCCTTCGACCGCGAGGGCACGGTGACTGCCGGCAACGCCAGCGGCATCAACGACGGGGCGGCCGCCCTGGTGCTGATGAGCGCGGACACCGCGGCAATGCGCGGCGTGGACCCGCTGGCGCGGATCGTCTCGTGGGCGACCTGCGGCGTCGATCCGTCGATCATGGGCACCGGGCCGATCCCGGCCAGCCGCAAGGCGCTGGAGAGGGCGGGCTGGAGCACCGACGACCTCGACCTGGTCGAGGCCAACGAGGCCTTCGCCGCCCAGGCCCTGG
>JABDIP010000198.1 GCA_013003675.1 Inquilinus sp. | reverse complement strand
CATGTGGAGAACTTCTCGGCCTGGCATAACGTGCCGATCGGCACGCAGGCGAACGGCTTCGGCGGCCTCGACACCGAGTTCATGATCAACAGCCCTGCGCATGCCGCCCATATCGGGGCGATGGCCGACTGGGCGAAGACCGATTTGTTCCGCTATGGCGGCCGGCGCGGCGACAGCCAGGCGCTGTTCACCAGCGGCGAATGCGCCGCCTATTTCAACTCCTCGGCCGGCTATGCCGGGATCAAGCGGACGACGGAGTTCGATTTCGGCATCGGTATGCTGCCCTATTGGCCGGCGGTCGCCGACGAACCGCAGAACAGCATCATCGGCGGCGCCACCCTGTGGGTGATGCAGGGCCATGACGACGGGGACTACAAGGGCGTCGCCCAGTTCTTCTCGTACCTGTCCTCGGCCGAGGTCCAGGCCGATTGGCACCAGTTCACCGGCTATCTGCCGATCACCATGGCGGCCTATGAGCTGACCAAGTCCCAGGGCTTCTACGACGAGAATCCGGGGACCGAGACCGCCATCCTGCAGATGACGCTGAACACCCCGACACAGAACTCCAAGGGACTGCGTTTCGGCAGCTTCGTGCAGGTCCGCGACGTCATCAACGAGGAGTTGGAGGCGATCTGGGCCGGCCAGAAATCGGTGCAGGAGGCGCTCGACGACGCGGTCGAGCGGGGCAACACCATGCTGCGCCAGTTCGAAGAGGACAATTCCTGACCTCTAGCGCGTAGCGGCGCGAAGCGGGGAATCGCCGGCGGCGCCGGCGGTTCCCTCGCCGTGCCGAACGGGCCAAAACCGATGAACAAACGCGTCACCTTCGACAACCGGGTGCTGCCCTATCTGCTGGTCACGCCGCAGATCGTCATCACCGTGGTGTTCTTCCTGTGGCCGGCCGGCCAGGCGGTCTGGCAGTCGCTGCTGCGGCAGAATCCGTTCGGCACCTCGGTCCGGTTCGTCTGGTTCCAGAATTTCGAGAAGCTAATCGGCGATGAGATCTATTACGACGCGATCCTTGTCACCTTCGAGTTCGGCCTGCTAGTCGCCTTCGCCTCGATGGCGATCGCCCTCTTCCTGGCGGTCATGGCGGACCGCGTGATCAAGGCCGCCACCGCTTACAAGACGCTGCTGATTTGGCCCTACGCGGTGGCGCCGGCGGTGGCCGGCGTCCTGTGGCTGTTCATGTTCGCGCCGACCGTCGGCATCGTCGCCTATGCCCTCGACAGCTTCGGCTATCTGTGGAACTTCCGCGTCAATGGCGGCGAGGCGATGGCGCTGGTCGTGTTCGCCGCCACCTGGAAGCAGATCAGCTACAATTTCCTGTTCTTCCTGGCCGGGCTGCAATCGATCCCGCGCTCGCTGATCGAGGCGGCGGCGATCGACGGCGCCGGCCCGACCCGGCGGTTCTGGACCATCGTCTTCCCGCTGCTGTCGCCGACCACCTTCTTCCTGCTGGTGGTCAACATCGTCTATGCCTTCTTCGACACCTTCGGGATCATCCACGCGGTCACCGCCGGGGGGCCGTACAACGCCACCACGACGATGGTCTACAAGGTCTTCAACGACGGCTTCATCGGCCAGGACCTCGGCAGTTCGGCGGCGCAGTCGGTGGTGCTGATGGTCATCGTCGTCACGCTGACGGTGGTCCAGTTCCGCTTCATCGAGCGGCGGGTGCACTACTGATGGTCGAAAACCGCCCGATCGTGACGATCATCAGCCATGCGTTGATCT
The DNA here is from genome assembly GCA_013003675.1 of Inquilinus sp. Lineage (GTDB taxonomy): Bacteria > Pseudomonadota > Alphaproteobacteria > DSM-16000 > Inquilinaceae > JABDIP01. The sequence goes on along the minus strand of JABDIP010000198.1, from coordinate 12,089 downwards.
GGCTCGGCATCCTGATCGTCGCCTTCCCGATCTACGTCACCTTCATCGCCTCGACGCACAGCCTGTCCGACGTGGTGGCGGCACCGATGCCGCTGCTGCCAGGCGACCTATTCTGGGAGAACTACGGGACAGCGCTGTCGGCCGGATCGGGCGCGGTCTCCGGCGGGACGCCGGTCTGGTTCATGATGTGGAACAGCCTGGTGATGGCCCTGGCGATCGCCATCGGCAAGATCTTCATCTCGATCCTGTCGGCCTTCGCCATCGTCTATTTCCGCTTCCGGTTCCGGATGGTCTTCTTCTGGATGATCTTCCTGACCCTGATGCTGCCGGTCGAGGTGCGGATTCTGCCGACCTTCGAGGTGGTGGCCAATCTGGGCCTGCTGGATACCTATGCCGGGCTGACCATCCCGTTGATCGCCTCGGCGACGGCGACATTCCTGTTCCGGCAGTTCTTCATGACCATCCCGGACGAGCTGGCCGAGGCGGCGCGGATGGACGGCGCCGGGCCGATGCGCTTCTTCAAGGATATCGTGCTGCCACTGTCGATGACCAACATCGCCGCGCTGTTCGTCATTCTCTTCATCTTCGGCTGGAACCAGTATCTCTGGCCGCTGCTGATCACCGACAATCTGCAGACCATCGTGATCGGCATCTACAGCATGCTGAACGTCGGCGACAACGAGGCCGAGTGGAACATCATCATGGCCACCACCATGCTGGCGATGATCCCGCCGGTGCTGGTGGTGGTGTTCATGCAGCGCTGGTTCGTCAAGGGCCTGGTGGAAAGCGAGAAATAACATGGCGACGGTGGCGATCCGCGGCGTGCGCAAGACCTATCCCGGCCACGATATCGAGGTCATCAAGGGCATCGATTGCGACATCGCCGACGGCGAATTCCTGGTCATGCTGGGGCCGTCGGGCTGCGGCAAGTCGACCCTGCTGCGCATGGTCGCCGGGCTGGAGCGCATCAGCCAGGGCGAGGTCGCGATCGACGACCGGGTGGTCAACGAGCTGGAGCCCAAGGACCGGGACATCGCCATGGTGTTCCAGAACTACGCGCTCTATCCGCACATGTCGGTGTACGGCAACATGGCCTACGGGCTGCGTATCCAGGGCCTGCCGAAAGGGGAGATCGACCGCCGGGTCCAAGAGGCGGCGGAAATCCTGGAATTGTCGCCATTCCTCGGGCGCAAGCCGCGCAACCTGTCCGGCGGCCAGCGGCAGCGGGTGGCGATGGGCCGGGCGATCGTTCGCGAGCCGGCGGTGTTCCTGTTCGACGAGCCGTTGTCGAACCTCGACGCCAAGCTTCGCACCCAGATGCGGGTCGAGATCAAGAAGCTGCAGAACCGCCTGGGGATCACCAGCCTCTACGTCACCCACGATCAGGTTGAGGCGATGACCCTGGCCGACCGGATGATGGTGATGCACGGCGGCGTCGCCGAACAGATCGGCACGCCGCTCGATGTCTATCGCAACCCGGCCAGCCTGTTCGTCGCCGGCTTCATCGGCTCGCCGGCGATGAACTTCCTGCCCGGCCGGGTCGCCGAGGACGGTGTGCATGTCGAGTTGCCGGGCGGCCAGCGGGTTGCTTCGCGGCATGCCGGGGGCCAGGCCGGCCGGCCGGTCGCGGTGGGCGTGCGGCCCGAGCACCTGTCCACCGACGGGGCCACGGAGGATGAACGGGCCATCGCCGTGCAGGTCGAGCTGGTCGAGGCGCTGGGCGCCGACACTGTCGCCCATGGCCGCATGGAGGGCGCGCCCGATCCATTGTTGGCGCGGCTGCCCGGCTCCGCCGCGGTCAAGGCCGGCGACGCCCTGACGCTGTCGATCGCCGAGGGCGCGCTGCACCTTTTCGACCAGGAGACCGGTCGGTCGCTTTCCTGACCGCCGCGGCCGAGCGCTTGGAACCGCCCGAGAAACCGACGATTCGTTACCGGCAGACGCGATAGCGGGCGCGGTGACGTTCCACCATCAGCGTTACATAGGACTCGAAATCGTCGGCGGTGAAGTCCATCGCGGCGGTAAACTGGTCGCGCCGCAACCGGCAGTAGGTCGGCGCCGAGGCATCGGCCAGCAACCTTGATTCGGCGTTGGCGAGCCGCGTCTGGTAGGTGTCAAGCAGTCGGTCGCGGCTGCCGCCCTCATAGCGGAAGAGAAAGGCGCCCATGGTCCGCTTGGCACCGCCCAACCGGTCGTCATGGTCGGTGGTGAACGTCTGGTACTGGCCGAACAGCGTCGGCTCGCGATAGAATCCGTGACAGGTCAGGCCGGTGACCATCAGCGCGGTATGCAGGCGCATCGCCTGTTCCGCGGCGATCTCCTCCTCCGACAGGCACGATCCGGCCGGGTGGCCGACCGGGGAGAATTCCACCGGCTCGGGGAACCGCGCGGCGCCGGTCACGGCAACCGGAGTCGGGGCCAGGCCGGCGGTCTGATGTGGCGATTTCTGTGTCTGGCAGGAAGCGGTCAGCAGCGCCGCCAGGGCGAAGAACAGCGGTATCCTCATGGACAATGCAACTCCCCAAAACCATCGGCCGCCGACGCTTTTCCCGCGCCTGCCGGCAGCCCGCACACCCAACGGCCCGGCGGAAGATAACATGCGGGCTGCGCCCCTAACGGCGGGTTAATGCGCTGTTAACGGATGGGGCAGCCGGGCGCCGCCCCGGTACCGCCGGACGACGGGTGTCGACCGGCGGAGCGGAGCAGTCGCCGTCAGCGCGGCAGGGCGGCGCCGAGCGGGTGCGAATGCGGGTTGGCGTGGCGTCCGGCGAGAATGTCGCGGGGTGCGGCGGCGGCGCCGTAATAGGCCGTGTTCCAGGTTTTCTTCTCGCTGATCACGCTACCTTCCAGCGCGCCGCCGGCGAACAGGCCCTTGCTGCGCGAGAAGGCGATCATGTCGGCATTGGTGTCGATGCCGGTGCCGGCCTCGACGCCGGCGCCGACGGTGAAAAGCGCGGCGCTGACATCGGCCCCGATCCGCGCCTTGCGGTCCAGGATGGCGTTCAGGCCGTCCTCGCTGTTGATCGCCAGCACGACCTCGGAAATCTCGCCGCCGATCTGCAAGCCGAACGAACCGCTGGTCAGCATGACGAAACTCGGGTCGCTCCAACTACCGTCGGCCTGGCGGGCCAGCAGCACGCCATTGCCCCCCTCGGCGCCGATGAAGAAGCCGCCCTTGACCAGTTCCGGCACGATCAGGACGCCTTCGGCTTCCTCCAACAGACCGCGCAACGCCGGATAGTTCGGGTCGGCCAAAAGCGCCTGGACGGTGATCCGCGCCTTCTCGACCAGTTCTTCCTGGTCGGTCAGGGCCTGGGCCGGGGTGGCGAGAACGATCGCCGCCGCCACGGCTGCGATGGACGTGATGCTAAAGCGCTTCATCGCGCTGTCTCCTTGTCGATCCGGCGGCACCCCGGTTGATTGATCATAGAGATAGGGACCGATTGCGGAGAATTCACGGCAGGAGTGCCCGATCGTCCACGGTCCCCTGTTCAGGCGAGGGCAGCCAAGGCCGCCAGCATGGCGATTTCCACCGCCTGCTGGGTGCCGCCCAGCACGTCGCCGGTGTGGCCGCCGATCTGCCGCCACGCCAGCAGGCCGATCCCGGCAACGGCAACGGCGGCGGCGGCCAGCGCCACCAGCGCACCGGCGAATGGCAGCACCAGCAGGGCGAAGGCGACGGCAAGGCCCAGCGTGACGGCCAGCCGGTAGAGCGGTTGCCGGCCGTGGGTGGCGGCCAGGCCGTCGTCCCGGGCCGGCGGCAACCAGGTCATCAAGGCCGGCCACGCGGCTCGCGAGACGGCGCCGACCGCCGCCAGCGCGGCGATGCCCTCCATCGGCGCCAGCGCGGCCAGGGCCAGTGCCCGGGCGCCGACCGCGAGGACCAGGGCCAATGCGCCATAGCTGCCGATGCGGCTGTCGCGCATGATCTCCAGCTTCGCCATCCGATCGCGTCCGCCACCCAGGCCGTCCGCGAGGTCGGCCAGCCCGTCCTCGTGCAGCCCGCCGGTCAATACGATTTGCGCGGCGACGGCAAACAGCGCGGCCAGTGCCGGCGGCAGCCCGGCCGCCAGCCCCGTGGCGAAGACCAGCCCGCCGCCGAGGCCGATGACGGCGCCGACGATCGGGCCGGCGCGCAGCGAGCGGGCCGCCAGATCGCGCGGCATGTCGCCCTGCCAGCGAATCGGCAGCCGGGTCAGGAAGATCGCCGAGGCATGGATCTCGTCGCGCCAGTCCTTCAACTCGCCGAGCGCGGTCCAGGCCAGGCCGTCATCGTGGCCGTCGTCGTGGCGTTCGGGGTCGGTGCGTCGGGCCATGGCCGCAAGGGGTAGCGCTCCGCCGCCCGCCCGGCAAGGGCCGTCGATCCGGCTTTGACCGGCGGCGGCGTTCGTGGCAGAGAGCCCACCCGCCCCGCGACCGAGGATCGATCCGATGAGTGCCCCCTCACCCGCCGTCACCCTCGCCGAGATGCGCGATCTGGCGCGCAATCTGCCGGGCCCCGATCTGGAGGCCGGCACCGCGGCGCGGGAGCGCGAGCGGCGGCTGACCAAGCCGGCCGGGGCGCTCGGCCGGCTCGAGGAGGTCGCCTATTGGATGGCCTGCTGGCAGGGCCGCCATCCGCCCGAGCTGCGCCACCCCCGCGTCGCCGTCTTCGCCGCGAATCACGGGGTCGCCAGGGACCGGGGCGTCTCCGCCTATCCGGTTGCGGTGACCAGGCAGATGGTGGCGAACTTCCAGGCCGGCGGTGCCGCGGTGAACCAGCTCTGCCGCGTCGCCGACGCCGATCTGCGGGTCTACGAACTCGACCTCGACAGCCCGACCGCCGATTTCACCCAGGGCCCGGCGATGGATGAGGAGGGCTGCGCCCGCGCCATGGCCTACGGGATGATGGGCGTCGAGCCGGGGCTGCACCTGCTGTGCCTGGGCGAGATGGGAATCGGCAATACGACGGCGGCCTCGGCGTTGTGTGCGGCGTTGTTCGGCGGTGGCGCGGCGGAATGGGTCGGGCCCGGCACCGGCGTCGATCCCGACGGACTCGCCCGCAAGGTCGCGGCGGTGGAGGCCGGGCTGGCGGCCAACCGAGTGGCGCTGGGCGAGCCGTTGGAGGTGCTGCGTTGCCTGGGCGGCTATGAGTTGGCGGCGATCGTCGGGGCGATCCTGGCGGCGCGGCTGGCGAAGACGCCGGTGCTGCTCGACGGCTTCGCCTGCACCGCGGCGGCGGCGGTGCTGTGGGCGCTGGACTCCAAGTCACTCGACCATTGCCTGGTCGCCCATGTCTCGGCGGAGCCGGGGCACCGGCGCCTGCTCGACCGCATCGGCCGCGAGGCGATCCTCGATCTCGGCATGCGGCTCGGCGAAGGCTCCGGGGCCGCGCTGGCGATCAACGTCGTGCGCGCCGCCGTCGACTGCCACGCCGGCATGGCGAGCTTCGACGAGGCGGGGGTCAGCGGCAAAGCCTGACCTCCCGCAGCAGCCCCGCCGCCGGGGCCCGGACGCCGGGAGTCCGGCCCTTGCCGCCCCCGGTCCGGCGTCGAAACGGCCGCGAATGCCGCCGGCGAGGTCGGCGCACCCGGCCGATTCGGCGAATCGCGCACGCCGGCCGCAGTCGGGGACGGTCGCCCGTGGTGCATTCTGCGACGATCGTCCGGGCGCCGATTGCCGTTAAAGCGCGGCGCTATCCCGCTGCAGCGTTGGCGTGCGCGTCCGAAAACCGCTGCGCGCCCCGGTTTCCTTCGGTTTCTAAGGAGTCGCGATGATTGTCGCGCCGGCAAAATCCGCTACTTTGCGGGTTGATGAACACGTTGCAACGACGGCAGCGCACAGGCTGATGAGCGACGAGCGAGCCAAGCAGGCCGAACTCGACCCGGGATCCGTGTTGATCCTGGACGACGATGCGTCGATGCGGAAATGGCTTGTCCGGGCTCTGGAGCAGCGTGGCTTCGAGGCGGTGACGACCGGTACGGTCGACGAGGCGATAGCCTTGGCCAAACGGTTGGCCCCGGCCTATGCGGTGCTCGACATGAAGGTGGCGGACGGCAACGGGCTGGAGGTCATTCCCCCGTTGCTCGCCGCCCGGCCGGAAGTGCGGATCGTCGTGCTCACCGGCTATGGCAACCTGGCCTCGGCGGTCGCCGCGGTAAAGGCCGGCGCCGTCGACTATCTCTCCAAGCCGGCCAATGCCGACCAGATCGTCGCCGCGCTGCTGGCGACCGATTGCGCGCCGCTGCCGCCACCGCCCGAGACGCCGATGTCGGCGGACCGGGTGCGCTGGGAGCACATCCAGCGCGTCTATGAGCAATGCGGCCGCAATGTCTCGGAAACCGCGCGCCGGCTGAAGATGCACCGGCGGACCCTGCAGCGCATCCTGAGCAAATACGCGCCGAAGCGCTGAGCCGCGAGTCTAGCGCTACGTTCACCCAAGGGGGGGCTGACCAGGCCAGTGCGCTAGTCGCGACGCGCCAACAGAGCGTCAATATGGCGTCCCTGATAGACCGAGACGCCCAACCGGTAGCCGAAATCGAGGGCTTCCGGCCCGTCGCAACGGCACATGATCACGCCGGCGGTGCCGGCGGCGCGGACCCGCTCGGCCAAGTCGTCGGCGGCGCCGTCGGGCAGGCCGGCCGCCATGTCGGGATGCCATTGCAGCTTGAGCAGATCGGCGGCGAGGCGGCCACGGTCGATGAACGGCAGTGTCAGGTGGGTGACGCCGTCGATGCAAATCTTGAACCGCCGCTCGCGCAGGTACTCGCGGGCGAACAGATAGGCCGACATATCGGCGAGCACGTCGATCGCCTGCAATTCGATGACCAGGCGTCCGCGCAGGCTCTCGGCGATCACCTCGTCGAATCGGCGGAACGCCGGCGACAGCGTGGTCCCGACCGTCAGATTGATGCTGAACGGTCGATCCGACCGGGCGTTGTCATGCGATACCTGGACCAGGACGCGGCGGTCCAGCGTCCGGCTCAGATGGTGGAACAGCCAAGGGTCGGCGGCGATGGAGACGCCGGGCAACAGGGTTCGGGCCAAGTCCTCCAGCGAAACGTATATCTCGTGAAAGGCGATCTGCGGCGCCTCGCCGGGAGCGATGGCGCAGACCGCCTGGTTGCGCACGATCGCCGACAGGTCGGTATTGGCCAGCGCGTCCTCGAGCTGGGCGAGCTGAAATGGGGTCAGTGGGCGGCCCTCGGTCTCGCCGGCCTGGTCGTGCGCGTCTTGCGACAGGCGCCGGCGGGCGACATCCAGTTCCTTCCGGCGGTAGGCCATCTCGAGGAATGCCGCGTGGTCCTGTTCCATCACGTACCAGGTTCCGAAGCCGTCGCCGCGGGTCAGCGGGTCGTCGGCGAACAGATAGCGCAGCCGCGTCACCGCCTCTTCGATCGACTGCAGCCGGGCGCCCTTGCAGGCAAAGACGATGTCGCCGCCGGCGAGGTGGAAGCGTTGGCCTTCGAAATCCTGGACAAGCTGCCCGAAATGGCCGATGGCGACCGCCAGCCGGTCTTCCCGGCGGTTGTCCGGGGTCAGTTGCGACAGATGCAGAAGCACCGCCACCCTGCCCTCCGGTTTGCGGGCAATCCGCTTCGCGTAGTCGAACAGGGCCGCATCCTGGCCTTGAACGGTCTGCTGCGGGAGCGAGGCGATCTGCATGAGCGGGCGATCCGGCGATGGCGCCGCTGCCGCGGGCAGCCGCGGCGGCGATAGTGCTCGATGGGACACGATCTTCGTTAACGCGCCCTGAATTCGGCCCTTTCGGACTCTCGTCAAACCAGGCCGGGGTCTTCCAGCCGGTGCAGGCGGCCGGCGGCGGCGTGGGCGAAGCGCAACAGCAGGGTCCGGCGCCGGACGGCATTGAGCGGCGTTTCCGGCGCCTCGCGGGCGATCGCCGCCTCGTAGGCGTCGGCGATCATCAGGCCGCAGCTGTCGGGGATCAACTCGGCGGGAAAGCTGTCGTCCACGGCGAAATAGAAGTGGTCGCAGAAATCCAGATAGTCGGGCCATTTGCGGTCGGCCCGGAAATCCGCGATCGAGCTCTTCACCTCGACGATGGTCACGATCCCCTTGGCGTCGACGGCCAGCACATCGGCGCGGCGGCGGCTCCGCAGGGTGAACTCGGCCACGCTGGCCAGCCCGTGCGCGGCCAACATGCGCCGGACGCCGCGGGTGATCGCCGAGGCCTCGCCGGCCGGGACGGCGGCCGGCGGCGGTTTGGTTAAGTTTTTCTCCATGAATTAACCATGAATCAGAGAGATGTTCGGTTTTTGTTCAAGCCGCCAAAGATAGCAGATGCCAATTTCTTCATCCAGTTCAATGCTTTTTCGATTGCAGGTATTTGACCTATATTGATATAATGTTTCATAGAATAGTTAACGCGCCATAAGGCGGGTGTTAACCGCGCGACAGCCAGGTAGGCGCGGACAGCAGGGAAGGTATCCATGCGCGTCGCGACAGCGTTTGCTCTCCTATCCGCCATTCTCGTCGGTCCGCACCCGGCGGCGGCGCAGGTCGAGACCAGCCTGCACGCCCTGTTCGGCAAGGACGATCGGGTCTTCGTGGTGCCGGAGGGCATGCCGTGGAGCGCCGTCGGCAAGCTGACCTTCCGCGGCAGCGGCCATTGTTCCGGGTCGATGGTCAGCCCGCGGGTGGTTCTGACCGCCGCCCATTGCCTCTTCGCCGAGCGCGGCGGCCCGGTCTTCGACCCGCCGACGACCTTCCTCGCCGGCTACCACATGGGCCGCTATGCCGCCGAGGCGGAGGTCGAGGCCTATTGGGTGTCGAAGGACTACGATTACGAGCGGTTCCTGAACTCGTCCTCGGTCGATGGGCTGGACTACGCCTTCATCCTGCTGTCCGAGCCGATCGGGCACGATGTCGGGCACTTCGTGGTGCACGAATTGTCGTCGGACGAGATCGAGCAGGCGGTCGCCCGGCAATGGGCGACGATCACCCAGGCCGGCTATAGCGGCGATTCCGAATTCCAGCTGACCGCCCATATCGGCTGCCTGATCGTCGACTACTACAACGACAACACGATCTCGCACGAATGCGACACGCTGCCGGGCGACAGCGGCTCGCCGATCTTCGTCAAACGCGACGGGGAATACGAGGTGATCGCCCTCGATTCGGCCGTCTATGGCGGGGCCCGGCCGAACAATATCGCCGTCGACAGCCGGGCCTTCGCGGCCGATTTGCAGCGTTTCGTCGAGAAATACGATTCCGTGGCCGCGGCGGCGGCAACACCGGCCCTGACCCTGGTCGCCGGCGGCGGCTGAGAAGTGGCGGCGGGCGTTTCCTTGACAGCCGGCCAGGGGCCCATCAGGATCGGTTAACAGTTTGTTAACCTTGAATAAATGACCGGACGGCAAAGAACCGTCCGGATCGCCGATCAAACGGGGTGGCAATGATGACGACCGAGATTCTGATCGATGCAGGGGCTTTCGTGACCACGGTCACCCTGCTGCTCTACTTCATCGTAATCGCGATTCAGGGCACGGCGATGGTCGCCGAAAGCATCGCCCGCAAGCGCCTGCCGCCGCGCATCGGCCTGTCCGACGTCTGTCAGAATCTGGGCGTGGTGTTGCCGATCATCGGATTCATCGGCGGCTCGCGGGATCTGATGATCGTCGGCGTCCTGATGCTGGCGCTCGGCATCGTCGTTGCCGGCGTCACCTATCGGGCCAACCGGATCGTCGACATCTCGCTGAACATCACCGCCATCCTCAGCATCGGCACGCTCAGCGCGATCAGCACCCTGGCCTGACGCGGGGGCCCGCTTCCCTCAGGTCGCGGGCGCCGCCGCGCCGCCCAACTCGTCCTCGGCGAAGGCACGGACGATCGACACGATGTCGGGATCGGCCGCGAAGCCGAGCGCCACGGCGCGTTCCGGCTCGAACCATCCGGGCCAGCCGGAGACGATGCGCTGAATCAGCGGATCCGGCTCGAAGCGGATGCGGGCGACCGCCGCGTCGCCGCCGACCGCGCGCAGGGCCTCGACCATCTCCGCCACCGTCGCGCTCAGCCCCGGCAGGGTCAGGCTCCGGCTGTCGCCGAATGCCTCGCCCGGCAGCTCGGCGGCGCGCAGGAACGCCTCGACCACCCGGCGCGGCGACAGGATCCACATGGTCGAGTCCGGCGCAACCGGGCAGCGGCAGTCTTGGCCGGTCAGCGGCTCGCGGATGATGCCGCTGGCAAAGGAGGAAGCGGCCTTGTTCGGCTTGCCGGGCCGGACCACGATGGTCGGCAGCCGGAGCGCGCGGCCGTCGAGGAAGCCCTTGCGGCTGTAGTCGTTGACCAGGTGTTCGCCGATCGCCTTCTGCGTGCCGTAGGAGGTCAGCGGCGTCAGCGCGCTGTCGTCGCGGATCACGCGCGGCATGCCGCCGCCGAACACCGCGACGGAGCTGGCGAAGACCAGCCGCGGCGGCGTGGCCAAGCGCCGGCAGGCCTCCAGCAGCGCCCGAGTCCCGTCGACATTGACGGCCATGCCGAGGTCGAAATTCGCCTCCGCCTCGCCGCTCACGATTGCCGCCAGATGAAAGACCAGGCCGGTATCGGCGCCGATCAGCCGCGCCAGCGCCGCCGGGTCGGCGATGTCACCGGCCACCGCCATCAGCCGTGGATCCTCCGGCATCGTGCCCGACGGGACCGCCTTGTCGAAGGCGATCACCCGGTCGATCGGCTGCGACCGTCCGTCCGGGCCGGTCAGGCTGTCGCGGGCGAGCAGGGCGGCGATCAGGCGCCGGCCAATGAACCCGCCGCCCCCAGTGACAACGATCTGCAAGGCGCTTCTCCCTTCGTTCGGGCGGCCATCTGCGCCGCCTGCGTTTCCGCCTACCATAGTCGAAATCGCTGCCGACCAGCAGCCCGCCCTCGGCCGCCACCATTTCAGCCCCGCCGCCGATCCCGACGACCTGGGCTCCGAATTCAAGACGGGCGATCCTCGGCCAAATGGGACTCACTGCGTCTAGTCCGAGTCCGGGGACGGCCCCGACGGCGGCCCTGTCGGTCGCCATTGTCGAGGCCCTTTCGCAGGGTTTCCCCGACCGCCGCGTGAAGACTAGTCACTGATGGTTCGGCGACGCTCATTCCAGACTGCGAAATCTTTTCGCAGGGTTTTGCGAATTCGTGCGTAGAACGGATAGACAGGGGTTGCGTCCTTTCGGATCGGCCGGGGAGCGACGAGGGCCATGGGTTGATGGGAGACGCCGGGCAATGGTCAAGCGGAACGGCATCGCAGGCACAGGACGACGACGCGCTGATGGGGGCGGTCGGCCACGGTGCGCGCGATGCCTTCGCGGTGCTCATGGAACGGCATCTGGACCGCACCTTGGCCTTGGCCACCCGGATTACCGGCAACCGCGGCCTCGCCGAGGACGTGGCACAGGAAGCGTTCCTGCGGGTTTGGAGGACCGCCACCGATTGGCAGCCGGGCCGGGCCCGCTTCACCACCTGGCTATACCGCGTCACGGTCAATCTATGCCTGGATTTTCGCCGGCGGCCGGTCTTCGCGGCGTTGGAGTCGATCGAGGATCCGCCGGACCCCGAAGGGGACGCGATTTCGGTGATCGAAGCCCGCCAGCGACAGGCATTGCTGAGGCGGGAAATCGCTGCGCTTGCGGGCCGGCAGCGTGCCGCCCTCGCATTGTGCTACGCCGGCGGCTTGAGCAACGCGGAGGCGGCCGAAGTGCTGGAGATCAGCGTCGGTGCCCTGGAGTCGCTGCTGGTCCGGGCTCGTCGCCGACTGCGCCAGCGCCTGTCCGGCCGGCTGGGAGGATGAGACCATGCATGTGAACCGGTTCCAGACCCTGCTCGATGCCCATGGGCCCGACATCGCACGCTGGCCGCCCGAGATGCGCGCCGAGGCCGAGGCGCTGCTGGCCGTTTCCGAGCAGGCGCGTCGGGCGCTGGCGGAGGCCCGGCTTCTTGACCGGGCGTTGTCGGGCCTGCCAAGCGAGTCGGCGGGCCCGTTGCTGCGCTCGGCCGTGCTGGACATCCCGGAGATCCACGACCAATCGCCGGCGCTATCGGCCGGCCATCACGCGGTCGGCGGCTGGTCCGCGCGCCGCCGCGCCTTTGCCGCCGGCTGGCCGGCGATCGCC
>JABDIP010000181.1 GCA_013003675.1 Inquilinus sp. | reverse complement strand
GATGTGGTCGGGATGGAGTTCATCGAACTCGCCGAACGACACGGTCGCCCGCCCGCTGTCGCCGACGGTCATGGCCACCTCGACGCCGAGCCGCCGGAAGACGGCCTCGAACTCGTCCCGGTCGATCGCGATCGGGCGGAGCGCGTCGCCGGGCGATCGGGCGACACCGCGGCTTTCACGACCGCTGAAATCGCCCAGGATCAGCAGGCGAAACGGCGTTTCCTCGGCTGCCCGCGTCGGCCGGGTCGCGGGCGCCGTGCCCAGATTGATCGTGCCGAACAGCCCTGGATTGTTGGTCATTCGCCTGCCCTCGCCCCTTGCCCGCTCTCGCTTCGACTATCCTATCAGGGCCCGAAGGCGGGCGATATGTGCCGGCCCGACCTCGCAGCAGCCGCCGACGAGCCGCGCGCCGGCCGCGATCCACCGCGCGACATGCGCCGCATAGGCTTCCGGGTCCAGATCGTCGCGCCGGCCCGGCGTGTCGCCATGAACTCGCAGATCCCAGCCTTCCGGGATCGGCACGAAACCGTTCGCATAGCCGCCGAAGGGCCGGTCGCCGAGCGCCGCCAGTGCGGGCAGGCCCGCGGTCACGCTCTCAGGCGGGCAACAATTCGCCAGCAGCGCGCTGACTGGCTGGCCCTCCAACAACGCCGCCGCCTCGCCGATCGTTTCGCCACTGCGCAGCCGGCCGCTGTTTGTATCCTCGAGCGTCCAGGCGACCCAGACCGGCTTGCCCGTTGTCGCCGCCCCCTCGGCGGCGGCCCGACCCTCGGCGCCGCTCGATAAGGTCTCGCACAGGAACAGATCGACATAGGGTGCCAGCACGGCGGCCTGCTCGGCATACAGCGGCACCGCCTCTTCCGCCGGCGCCACGTCGCCCGGCTGGTAGGTGATGCCGAGCGGCGGCAGCGAGGCGGCGATCAGCACCGTCTCGCCGCTCTCGTCGCGGGCCCGACAGGCGACTTCCCCGGCCAGCCGGTTCAGTTCCGCGAACCGGTCCTCGACGCCGCCGTCGCGGAGCCGGCGCCGGGTTGTCGAATAGGAGTTGGTGACGATCAGCCGGGCGCCGGCCTCGATATAGTCGAGATGCACCGCCTCGACCGCCGCCGGATCGGCGATCAGCGCATAGGACGACCACAAGGTGTTCGGGCCTTTCAGCCCGCGCCGCCGCAATTCCTGCCCCATGCCGCCATCCATCAACAGGACGCCGTCGGGAAGATCGACCGTCGGGATCGTCACGTCACCTCTCCACCGATGCAGCCGCCGGCCCGCCCGGCAGGTCCGGCCCGCGGACGGTCAGCGAACAAGCCGATCGCCGCGGATGACGAGATACACCAGGCCGCAGACGCCGAACAGGATGAACGCGCCCATGAAGACCGCATATTCCAAACCCGGCTCAAGGGTGTAGCCTGGCGTTCCCGGCAGGAACCAGAACAGAAACGCGACGGTCGACGCCCAATAGGCGGAGATTCCCATCACCGCCGCCGTGGTGACGACGGCCCAGCGCTTCCTGAGGAACAGCCCGGCGAGCGAGGCGACGATCAGCGGCACATAGACCACCGTATCGCCGGCGCCGAACGCCTTGTTCATCGCAACTCCGAAGGCGCCGACCTCGCTCTCGTCTTCCTGAAGGCCGAGGCTGACGGCAAGCTCGTAGTCGACGATCGCCATGGTCTGGCCGGCCAGCAACAGCACCAGGAACACCGCCAGAAACGCCACCACTACCCAGAACGAAATCGATCGGTCAGGGTCAGCCATTGCTCATCTCCCTCCGTCTCCTGGCCGGTCGCGCGTCGGCGAGCGGCGATGCACTTCTATCGTCCGGAGAATACCGGCTTCCGCTTCTCGACGAATGCGGCGATGCCTTCCCGGCGGTCCTCCGTCGCGAAGGTCAGCGCGAACGCCTTGCGCTCGAACGCGAGGCCGGCGGCGAGCAACGCTTCCGACCCTTGAAGCACCGCCTCCTTGGCGAGGCGAACGGCGACCGGCGGCTTTTCGGCGATCTTGGCCGCCAGTTCGACGGCGCGGTCGACGGTGCGGTCGTCCGGCACGACCTCGGCGACCAGGCCGGCGGCCAGCGCCTCGGCGGCGGTCAGGAATTCGCCGCTCAACAGCAGTTTCATCGCCAACGGCTTGCCGACCAGCTGCGTCAACCGCTGGGTTCCGCCGGAACCGGCGACCAGCCCCAGATTGATTTCCGGCTGGCCGAATCGGGCGCTCTCGCCGGCAATCACGATGTCGGCCTGCATGGCGAGCTCATTCCCACCACCGAGGCAATACCCGTTCGCGGCGGCGATCAGCGGCTTGGGGAAGCGGGAAATGGCGGCACGATACTCCGCCCGCCGATTTGTCAGGACGTCGACGGCGCTGAGATCGGCCATTTCCTTGATATCCGATCCGGCGGCGAACACCGCGTCGCCCCCGGTCAGCACGACCGCCCGCAACTCGTCATCGACGGCCGTCCCGGCCAACGCGTCGGCAAGCTCGGACAGCATGGCGGTATTGAGCGCGTTGCGCGCCTCGGGCCGGTCGAGCGTGATCCGCAAGACGCCGTCGGCCGGGCGATCGAGCAAGATGGTTTCCGGCATCGGTGTCTCGTCTCCGGCGTTCAAGGGTGACTATCGACGCATCCTAGCGGCCCCGGCGCCCGCGGCCTATATCGACCGATCGAGACGGCGAC
>JABDIP010000136.1 GCA_013003675.1 Inquilinus sp. | reverse complement strand
CAATTGATCCGACGCGATTCGCCCTCCTCCCCGTCGCGGCGTAGACCGGAGACATTGGCGCCGTCCGGCGCCGCGACGTTTGAACGAGGAGGCCCTTCATGTTCGGCAAGAAAACCCTGACCGCCATCGGCCTAGCCACCGCGGCGGGCGCCTTTGCGCTGCCGACCGCCGTGCCGGCGGCGGAACTGCTGGTAGCCCAGGCCAACCCCTGTTCCGCGGCTTGCAGCAACCCCTGCGCGGCGCAGAACAACCCGTGTTGTGCCAGCCCCTGCGCCGCGGCGAACCCGTGCAACCCATGCGCGGCGAAGAACCCGTGCGCGGCGGCGAACCCGTGCGCCGCGGCAAATCCCTGTGCGGCAAATCCCTGCGCGCCGAAGAGCTGACACCGATTGCCGGATTTCGCGATCTGCGGTCCTCATCCCGGGCGCGCCGAAGGATGAGGATCGCCGCGCGATTCCCGGATGGCTCGATGGTCCCGCCCGGCCGCCCCTGAGACCGGATCATCGCCGGAGATCAGGTGCGGTCGTTGGCCGTCGGCAAATGGCGGCCGACATAGCCGATGCGGACCCGGCGGCTGGCCGGGTCGGCGAGGAAGTGCACGCGCCAGGCCTGGATGTTGATCTTGCTGTGCCAGGAGAACACCTGTGCCTCGCCGTCGTCGCAGAGGAAGGTGCGGGCGCGGCGAAGCTTGGCGTTCGACAGCACGGTCTCGCTCTCGTCTGAGCACGGAACCCCGCAGCCGGCCTCGAACGTCCCGTCGGTCCAGTCGGCGGCGCGCCGGTTGAGAGCCAGCAGATGGCGCACGACCTCGCGGAACGGCTGCTCGTTCCCGGTCAGCGCGCCCAACTGCTCGCGGCAGGCCGGCATCAGGTCGAGATGGGGCAGCACGTCCGGCGCCTGGACCAACAGGCTCGGTCCGTCGGCGATCTCCGAGCGCTGGCGGTCGTCGATCCAGCCGCGAAATCGATCGATCGCCCCCGGTCCCGGCCAGTTGACCACGTCCTGGGTCTCGACCGCTTCCTCCTCATCGGTGAGGATCAGGGTCTCGACGGTCAGCCGGGTCTCCTGCCAGCGTTCGGCGGCGAAGCTGAGCAACGGCAGGTCGCGGAACGCGGCGAGACCGAGACCGAGCCCCGCCTCGCCATCGTGCCGAACCTCGGCCAGGGCGTCGTTCGCCGCTTCGAAATCGGCGAACATGTCCTCCAGGTAGGGCGCCTTGGTCGCCTCGCTGCGCAGCCGTCCCTTCAACTCGCGCTCGACCGTCTCGTCGACGAACCAGGCGCCGATCGAATAGCCGGGCGCCAGTTCCAGCGCGCAGAAATTGCTCGGTGTGCGCAGCGGACCCAACACCCCGAGAATCCGCGCCATGGCCATGGTGCGGACGAAATCGGCGATCTTGTCGCGCGCCTCGTAGGAGTCCGGAAGCGGCCGATCGAGGCTCAGCTCGTTGAAGATCATCTCCATCGCGCTAGCTCTGAGCCGGCAGGATGAGGTGGTTGAGGGCGTTGTCCCATTCGTCGAAGAAGCCGTCCGGCCAATTGTCGATGCGGCCGTTGCGGTCCATCTTCGGCGAGAGCACCTTGTGCACCGAGCGCCCCTTCTCCGCCGTCTTGGTGAAATAGTGCATCGCCACGTCGTCCGGCGGCACGCGGCCGCCATGGACCGCGAGACGGATGCCGTTCAGCAGGTGGTCGCTATGGGTTTCCAGGAGCACCTGCACGCCACCCTGCGACACGAGGGCAAGGAATTCGCCCATGCGCGCCTGGCCGCGCGGATGCAGATGGGCCTCCGGGTTTTCCACCATCAGCAGCGAGCCCGGCTGGGCGGCCAGGCCGGCGATGATCACCGGCAGGATGTAGCTGATGCCGAAGCCGACATTGGTCGGCCGATAGCCGCGGGTCTTGCCCTGGCGGTCGGCGAAATTGATCGACAACCGCACCATGTCGACCTCTGGCAGCGGCAACGCGCTCAGCCGCGTGCCCGGGGACACCTCGCCCATCCAGGCATCGACCTGGGACTGCAGCTGATTGGCGGCGGCCTCTGCATGACGCAGATGCTTTGGCACGGTCAGCTTCGCGTGCACCGCCAGGAAATGCGCCGCATATTCGCCGCGAATGCCGAGCTGGCGCCGGTCCCGCACGACCGTGTCGTTCATCGCCAGGGCGCTGCGCGGGCCATACCGCTCGCAGTTGAGGTACTGCCAGCCATCGGCGTCGAGCGGCCGGTCCAGCGGCCTCGCCCCGTCGACGATGGCAAGCTCGTTCGCCGTCGGCTGATCGTAGAGGAAGCGGTATTAGCGGTCGTCGAGGGCAATGGCGATCTCGTCGTCCTCGGCGTGCTCATAGAGTGCATCCGAGGCGGTGCCGATCTGGACCAGTTCGCCGTTCAGCGACAGCCGGTCGCCCTCGGACTGCTGCAGGCACAGCAGCGCCTGGATCGACGACGACTTGCCCATCCCGTTCAAGCCGGTCAGCAAGCTGATCGGCCCCAGGGTCAGGGCTTGGTCTTCAAAGCATTTGAAGTTGGACAGACGAAGGGTGCGGATCATGCGCTCGCGAATTTGCCGACCAGATCGTGGATCTCGGTGAAGCGTCGGAGAATCGCGGCGGGGTCCTTCTCCCCCGCCCCAACCGACGCCGCGAAGTCCTGATCCTGCAGCAATTCGGTGAACGCTTTGATAACCTCCTCACGTTTGGCGAGCAGCCGTCCCGCTTCGGTTGCGTCGAGCCGGGCAAGCGGCACGGACCAACAGTCGATCAGCGCGATTCCCGGCGCAGCCGCCTCGCTTCCGCCGCGGCCGAACGCGCCGTCACCGAACAGGCCGGCGGCGGTCTCCAGCGCGGCGGTGAGGCGCCGCGCCAACAGGTCGCGGCGGATCATCGCCTCCAGGCCGCCGGCGTCCAGAGCAGCCGCCGCCTGGTCGAGAACGGTGTCGAGATCGCCTTCGATCGGCGGCGGATGGGCGAGCGGAAACAGTGCCAGGAACCGAAGGGCGGCCTCGCGGTCGTCGGGCCCGCCGCCATCGATGCCGTCGCCGACGGCGCCGCGCCAGGATTCGGTGCCGGTCAGCCCGGTCAGGAAGCCGGCGGCATTCCGATACAGCCGGTCACGGATCTCCTGCTCCGGCATCGGCCCGCCGACCGTGTTGAGCCGCCGGTACAGATTGGCGCGCACCGCCTGCGGCGCACCCGGCTTGACCAACTCGACGGCGAGCGCGGTCTCCATCAGCCGCCGTTTCAACGCCCGCGGCAGATCGTCGAAGCCGGTGCCTTCGAGTTCCGGGAGGTAGTCGAGGCCGCTCAGCGCGAAATCGCGATCCACGGCGAATCCCTGCAAAGCTGTCAGCCGCCTGGTTCCGTCGATCACGACCCAGTGGGTCTGGTCGACGGCATCGATATAGAGCGAAGGCAGCGGGATGCGGACCAGCAGGCTTTCGATCAACCGGCTCTTGTTGGCCTGCCGCCAGGGCGGCCGGGCGGTGCCCAACGCCAGTTCGCCGTCACGCAACCGCTGGAGCAATTCTTCGACCGTTGCCGGCCGCGATTCGATGTCGAGAGCAGCCGGGTCGAGCCTTGCCGCGGTTGCCGTATCCGGCGGCGGACCGGGGTCGTCGGCGGGAGTGTCGCTATCTGGCGGCAAGGGCATTGGGCGGGCAAGATCGGGCAAAGTGATGCCGGAGAGTGTCGCCACCGCGCCGGATTGTCCATCCCGAAGCCGCTCGTGGTCGGAAAGGACCGAAAAATGGCCGCTGCCCCAAGGGACAGCGGCCAGTGCTGGAGTGCCATCAACAGGCTACAGGGAGGTCAAGGAATATAATTACCCTGCGGATGAACGATAATAGCGCATGGCGGACCGCATTCCAACGCCCAATACGTATTCAAATAGAAAAAGTTTATTGCTGATCGCTAAACCGGCGCATTCCGCGGTCTATGGCTGGAGCGACTGGATCAGTGGGGCCAATCCGGTATGGCCATTGATCGAGACGATCGCCAGCAGATCGCTGTAGTCGTTGGGGAAGTAGTAGTTCTCAGCGGCGCAGCTCGACGCGTTGGCGATTGTCAGCGCCAATTGCCGCAGGCCCTGGGCGCGGTCCGGCACATCGTCGCCAACATAGAGCCTGGCCAGGATGTTGCCGCTCGGGTCGATCTCGATGAGCAGATTCTGCGCGAAGGAAAGCGGTTCCTGGGTGACCGTGGCGAGAGCCGGCAGAAACAGGCCCTGCCGCTCGATGCAGGGCGTGAAAGAGGCGACATAGCCGGATTGACCGACCGCCATGTCGCCGACCGTCGGCATGCCCATGGCGCGCGCGGCATCGCCGGCCGTCGCATCCATCGCGAACTGCGCCCGTGCCGGCCCGGCGATGATCAGGAATGCCGCGAGACCGGCGGCGAGGACAAATCGAAGCGATGACATGGCGACCACTGTGCTGGTTTTCGCCCTTGATAGGTCGGAAGCCGTCGGGATGCCAGCGATTACGCCACAATTCGACCCTTTTCCCTCGTAAAACCGTGTCCGCGTTAACGTCACCTTAGCCGCCTTGGGGGACGCTGCTTGCGACCACAGAGACCGTACGGGGGACGGGCATGATTAGGGGAACCATCCGGGATCTGCGCCATGCGGCGGAGTTGATCGACCGGTGCCGGCTGGAAAATCGGCCGGAACAGGAGCAGTTGGAGCAGATCACCGAGCAGCTTCGGCAGCTCACTGATCGTCTGTCGACCAAGGTGATTCTGAAGGTTGCGGAAATCTGACGGCGGCCCGCGCTGTCGCGGTCGGTTATTGGCGGCTACTCGATTTTGACGAACCCGCCGGAAACTGACTCAACCGCGACCGACAAGGACACACGAGTCATGACCGAAAAGCCGCGCCATCCGCTGGACGGCCCGCACCCGACCGACGGGCGCGCCTGACTCCGACGCCCCGGCATCGCCGGTTTCGGTGACAGGTTGAGCTGAATCAATGCCGCGACGGCGGTGCCCGTCCGATGATCCGTGGGATTCAGACGCGATACAAAGAGGCACGGGCGATGTGGTGGAATGAAGGATTCGGCGTCGTCCTCGGCGTGGCGCTGGCGACGGCGGCACTGACCGCCCTGCCGAGCCCGGCCGCCGCGCAGGGAAGCGAGCGTGGCGGCCGCGCCATTGCCGCGCGCTGGTGCGTCGAATGCCACCTCATCGGGCCGGACGGCCCCGGCTCCGCCATCGGTCGGCCATTCACGACAATCGCCAACGACACCGGTCTGACCGACGACCGCCTGCGTGGCTGGCTCGCCGAGCCGCACCCGCCGATGCCGAATCTCGACCTCACCCGCCAGGAGATCGAGAATGTGATCGCCTATCTGGAGAGCTTGAAGGCACGCTAGCGGATTCGGCCGGCAAGCCAGGTGACACCGGCCTGGAGGCAACGATGAAGATCAACAGCTATGGAAGGGTGGCGGACTTCGGACAAGTCGCGCCCGGTGAGATCTTTGTGGCGCGGCTGGAAGGTCGCACGACCCTGTGCCTCAAGGCCTATCGGCAGGACCATCTCGGTCGGCACCAGGATCTGTTGGTCGCCCTCGACCCCGGCATCGAAGAGTATGGCGACAAGTCGGCCGTGCTGTTGCCCAGCGTCCTCGAATCGCCGGCCGTTTTCGTGCCCTCGCACTCCGAACTCTCCTACAGTCTCGATTGGCGCGAGGTCGGATTCAGCGATCGGGCGGATCTGGAGAGCCTTGGTGAGATCGTTCAGGTCGACCGCGACGTGTTCCTCAAGGCCGGCGAGGGAGACCCCGAGAAGACGGGCATCGTCTATGTCGATCTGGCGACCGGCGAGGTGGCCGAGCCAACGGCTCGCGGGCTGCGGATCAGCATAAGCTGCTGGTCGATCGCCGTCGGCGAGGGCGATGCCCGGGTCACGGTCTGCGAATTCCCCGGGTAACCGTGCGTTTGTCAACGACGATTGCGAAGTCGCCGAGACTTCGCAATCGGGTGTCGATCCGAGATGACTGCCGACAGCCGTAGGTTCCAGAACGGTCTGGATCCGCAACGTTTTCGTCGACGACCGGCTCGCACCGCGATAGGGTCTCGGACGACCTGACCGACGGCCCCCGAGCGACGTCGAGTCGGGCGAAATGTCCGCGACAATCGCAGGAGTTCTGGCCAGCCCGATGAAAACCGGCCGCAACCGCCCCGGCACGGCGAATCGGAATGCCGACGAGAAGATCGATCTCGGTCGCGTAGCGACCATCTCGATCGACGGTCAGGTGCTGCCCTTGCACAGTTGGGGGATGAACGGGTTCCGCTGCGGCAACTACAAGGGGATCCTGCGCGCCGGGAAGAAGACGGCGGTACGCCTGATCATCCCGACCGGCGACGGGCCGCAATCCTTCAACATGATGGCGGAAATCGACGAGCGCGACATCGCCGCCGGCACCCTGTCCGGCACCTTCTTCGGCGTGTCGAGTCTGCAGATCGAGCGGATCAACGAGCTATTCGCCGCCCGGCTCGCCGGCCGGCGTCCCAACGACTCCCGCTAAGGCCGCCCTCTTTCCAGCGCAGTTTCCGTTCGGACGGCTCCGGCCCGCGCCGCCGCGCGCGGTTTCAGCGCCGGGCCGCCGCCATGTGGCCGGGCAGTTCGAT
>JABDIP010000083.1 GCA_013003675.1 Inquilinus sp. | reverse complement strand
ACCGAAGAGGTCTCCAACGCCTTCCAGGCCGACATATTCGAGAAAGGTCGGCTGCTCGCCCCGCTGCCGGAGGCGTGGCGGGAGTTTCGCGGCGCCCTGCAGCCCTATTCCACCGTCTACGAGGCCGAGCACGGCGTCTGGGCTTCCGCCTCCCGGCCGGTCTTTGCGGCGCTACAGGCGCTGTTCGGGATGGTCGGGCTCGATGCCCTGCTCAACACCGTGCTGACCGCGCTCAGCGTCCTGCTGGTCGCCGCGATCGCCCGACGGCTGTGGCCCGATCGACCGGATGCCGCGGTATTGGCGGCGGTGCTTCTGGCGACCTCGCCGCAGGTGCTGGTCACCGGGATGACCGGCTTCGCATGGCCGGCCCATCTCTGCCTCAACCTGTTGTGGGTGTGGCTGTTCCTGCGCGGCGGGATCGTCGGCCATGCGCTCGCGGCGGCGGCCGGCGCCGCCGCGGCCGGGCTGCACGAGGTGCATGTGCACGCGCTCTTTATCCTGCCCTTCATGTTCGCCCTGCTGCGCGACCGGCGCTGGGGGCTCGCCGCCTTCTATACGGTCGTCTACGGCGTCGCCCATCTGGCCTGGATCTTCTGGGTCGACCTCGCGCTGCTGACGCTGGAGCCGGTCGCCGGCGCCGGGCCGGGAGAAGCGGCCGCGGTCGGCCTCGGCTATCTCGGCGGCCTTCTCGGCCGGATCGGCGGCGACGGCCTGCTCGCGCCGCCGCTGATGGCGATCGGTCTGCTGCGCCTGCTGGCCTGGCTGAACCCGGCCGTCCTGGTACTGCTGGCGGTCGGCGTGCGGCCCTGGAGCCGCCTGCCCTCGCCCCTGCGGATGATGGCGCTGGGTTGCCTGGTGTCGTTGATTCCCTATGTGCTGGTCACCCCGAGCGCGATGTTCGGCTGGGGCTATCTGCCCCTGCATGGGCTGCTCGGCAGTCTGGTGCTGCTTGCGGTCAATGGCTGGGTCATGCTGTCGGCCGACCGGTCGACGACGATCCAGACGGTGAAACGGGTGGTCGGCGGGTTGACCGCCCTGGCCCTGCTGGTCGGCCTGCCGCTGCGCACCCTGCAGGCCCGGCAATTCGTCGGGCCGGAGATTGCCGCCATCCGCCACATGCAGGCGATCGACGCCGATCTGGCCGTCATCGACACCGCCGGCATCTGGCTGTGGGAACCCCTGATCCGCAACGATCCCTTCCTCGCCGACCGTCCGCTGGTCTTGGCGATGCAATATCTGACGCCCGAGCAGATGACGGCGCTGTGCCGCGACTATCGTTTCGTGCTGGTCGACGCCCACGACCTCGGCCGGTTCGGCGTCAAGCGGATCGAACGCGATCTGGGCCGCCGCGCCGACTCGTTGACGGCGGTCGCGCTGCGCGCCATCGCCACCAGCCCGCGCTGCGCCGGCCGGCTGCCGCCCTCGCGCTAGGCGCGGCTGTCCGGCATGGCGGCCACCTGGGCGCCGCTGAGGTCGCACCGTTTAACCCTTCGTCCACCTGTCCGCGACAGCATGGCCGGCGGCCGTGCACCGCATGAAGGCCACGGCGAAAGGGGAACAGATCCGCCATGACCCTGATCCGAGGGTTCGCATCCAGACGGGCGCGCGCCGCGGGCGACCGATCGCCGACGAGCGCGTTCCATGGCGGTCTGCTGCTGACGGGCATTCTGTGCTTCCAGGGCCTGCTGATCGGCATCGCGCTGCTCAGATACGACCAGGATCGCCTGCGAGCCTTATGGCATGCCTTGTCGCTGACCGAATTCGGCCAGCAGGACACGGTGTGGTTCGCCCTGGCCTTGGCCGTGATCGTCTATCTCAGGCTGGCGATGTCCCGTCCCGCGGGCCGGTATCTGCCCGGCTGGCTGGCCCGCCGCTGGCCGACAGAGCCCAAGCCGCTGCGCCACGTCGCGCTGATCGCGCTTGCGGTCCTCGGCTTCGCCGTCGCCGGCACCTTCCTGTTCCACCACGGCTACAGCTTCGTCATCGACGAATACCTGGCGGAGCAGCAGTCGGAGATCTTCGCCGGCGGGGAGCTTCTCGCCACCCTGCCGAAGCCGTGGCGGGAATATCACGCCGCGATCCTGCACGATTTTGCCCACTACGATCCGGCAACGGGGCTTTGGGCGTCGGGGTATCGGCCGTTATTCGCCGCCATCCGCGCCGGCTTCTCGCTGGTCGGCCTGGCCAGTCTGACCAACGCCATCCTCACCGCCCTCTCCATCGTTCTGGTCGCGCTCGTGGCGCAACGGCTGTGGCCCGGTCGGCGGGATGTCGCCATCGTCGCCGCGGTGCTGCTGGCGACCTCGCCGCAGGTACTGTTCACCGGCATGTCGGGTTTCGCGTGGAGCGCGCATCTCTGCCTCAACCTGCTCTGGGTGTGGCTGTTCCTGCGCGGCGACAAGGCGGGCCACATGCTGGCCGCGCTGGTCGGCGTCGCGGCCGTCGGGCTTCATCAGATCCACGTACACGCCTTCTTCGTGCTGCCGTTCATGCTGGGGTTGCTGGGATCGCGGCGGTTCGGACTGGCCGGCTTCTATGCCGCGGTCTATGCCGCCGGGCACCTTGCCTGGCTCCTCTGGTACGATGTCTCGCTGGCGCTGACGGCGCCAGCCGTCACAGCAGGCGTGGCGGCGGCCGGCTCGACCGGGTTCGAGTACCTGTCCAGAGGTCTCGGCCGGGTCACGGTCCTCGATCCGGTGGGTTTGGGTCTGATGGGGCTCAATTTCTTCAGGCTTCTGGCCTGGCAGAACCTCATCCTGCTGCCGCTGGTGCTGGTGGCGCTCCGGCACTGGAGATCGCTCGACCCGGCCCTTCGGCTTCTCACCTGGGGGATAGCGCTGAGTTTGATCCCCTATGTGCTGGTCATGCCCAACCAGATGCATGGTTGGGGATACCGGTACCTGCACGGTCTGCTCGGCAATCTGGTGCTGCTCGGAACCTATGGCTATGTGCGCCTGTCGGCGGACAGGGGCCAGGCCGCCGCCGCCCTGCATCGCGCCTTCGTCATCGCCGCTGCCGCGATGGTCGTGTTGGCCCTGCCGCTGCGCGCGGTGCAGGTCGACCGGCTGGTCGGGCCGCTGGCGCGGGCGGACCGGTATGTGCAGTCGCAGGAGGCCGAA
>JABDIP010000082.1 GCA_013003675.1 Inquilinus sp. | reverse complement strand
ATGCCAATCGTTGCAGGTCGCCGCAATGCGCCCACCGCCGTGGGGACGCCAGACGGTCCCGCAGAATGCAGGGTGTATTGCTGACCCAACCGATGGAAACAAACTGAGGCAGGTCAACGTGGAAATTCATTGACCCAGGTCAAACTCCTGGCCTGTCCCGTGGGTTATCTTCCCGACGGATCTGCTGAAAATGGCGAGATAGCGGCCCAGACGGCAACTCTAGTCGCTGGATAATCGTGACGTAGGTCAAAGATACTGGCTAAGCGGTGCGTGTCTGTACAAAAGGCACTGGGAGGTCTGAACGGGAATTGGTCCGGTGATCAGCAGAGTGGGTGAGGGCGCAACGGCCGTGCCCGATGCCGACTCCATTGTGAGATCTCGTCGGCAAGAATGACAAGGCCGCGGGACTTCGGTCCTTATGGTCCTTGGTGGTAGGCGGCAAGGGGCGTCGTGTTCGAACCACGTCGCCCTTCCTGGCTGACATCGGGACACACGGCCCAGGCTCAGGGAGAGGCAGATGGAGTGGGCTCTTGACCAGTCCGCAGGGTACTGGGACGCGGTGAAGCTGTACTTCACCTTCAACACGGCACTTCTGCTCAATCCCGGCATGATCGCATTGCTTGTCCTTCAGGTGTTCCTGCTGGGCTGTTCGGCCTTCTTTTCGGGTTCGGAAACTGCCCTATTCTCTCTGTCCCGCCTTGATCTGCAGAAGCTGCGCCGGGACCGCCATCCACGATCAGAGACCTTGCACGCTCTGCTCGATCAGCCTCGGCGCCTGATCATTTCGATCCTCTGCGGCAACGAACTGGTCAACATCGCGGCGACCGCCAACCTGGCCGGCATTCTGGTCGTGCTCTATGGCGAGCAGCGGGCCGGCTGGATCAATGTCCTGGTCATGTTCCCGCTGCTTCTGCTTTTGGGGGAGGTGACACCAAAAACGATTGCGGTCAGCCAACCAGTCAGGATCAGTGCCGGACTCGTGGCCGGTCCAATCGGCGTCTGGGCGCGACTGATTACTCCCCTGCGACGGGTCGTCCGCCTGGCAGCCGACCTGATTACGACGTGGATCGTCGGCGAGGAGAGGTCGCGGGAGAACATCCTCCAGGTCGACGAGTTCCGCACGTTGCTGGCGGAGGTGGCCGACGAGGGCATCCTCGATGCCACGGAGCGCGTGCTCATCGACAACCTCTTGGAGGCCGGCGAGACCGAGATCGTCGAGATCATGACCCCGCGCACGCGCGTCAACTTTCTCAGGGACGACATGAGCGTGCTGGAAGTCGTCGACCACTTTCGCGGGTACCGGCACCCGCGGGTTCCGGTCTGCCATGAGCACCATGACAATCTCGTCGGCTTTGTTCACTCAGAGGACGTGTTGAGGCTGGTTCTGGATGGCGCCGATCTCTCCAAGCTTACGCTCGACGAGGTCTTGCACCCGCCCGTCATCGTGCCGCCCACCAAATACGTCGATGAGATGTTCGACTTCTTCCAGGCCAACAATGTCCGCGCCGCCGCCGTTCTCAACGAGTTCGGCGGGATGGAGGGATTCATCACCATGCGGGACATCGTCAGCTTCATTTTCGGTGAGGTATCCGAAGCGATCACCGGACAGGAGCTATATGAGGAGCGGTACAAGAACGTCTTCGAGGTGCCCGGCGAGATGAAGCTCACCGACTTCGACGACCTGACCAACTTCGGCATCGAGGATCCGCGAATGACGACGATCGGCGGCGTGGTCTTTCGCTATCTCGATCGTTTGCCGGAGGTGGGCGATCAGGTGGTGATGGATGGTCTGGTCGCGACGGTGCTGGAAATGGATGGCCATCGCCTGGCCCGGGTTCGCATCGCAAAAGGTGCACCGGGCGAGGAGGTCGACGTCGACGAAAGGGACCGGGAGCAGGATCCGGAACCTCTGCCAAAGATCGCCCACTTGGAGAAAGTGGATGCGAGGCCGCGCACGGCAGAATTGGAGACCGCCGGCTGCGATGAGAATGCGCAAAACCGGTCCGGTCGGGAACCGGGCGCCGGACCCACCGCGCGGACCAGCGCCGAGGTGGTGGAACTCACCGCCGTCAAGGTTGTCGGCCCGACAAGGGCGAAGCCTCAACGGCCGGATCGCAAGGGTTCGCCGGGAACGCATGACAGCAGGAGAGGCTAGATCATGGACATCCTCATATTGATCCTTGTGATGTTCTTCTTCCTCCTGCTGAAGGGGTTTTTCTCCGGTTCGGAGATCGCGCTCGTCAGTTCGGACAAGATCAAGATGCGTCACAAGGCAAAACAAGGAAATCGGGGTGCCAGCCTCGCGCTGAAGCTGTTTCGGACCCCCGATGTGCTGTTGAGCACCACGCTGGTGGGTACCAACATTTCCACGATCGTCCTCACGACGATCGGCGCGCTTATGATGATCAAGTTGTTCGGAAATAGTGGCGAGTTATATGCCATTCTGATTCTGACGCCGCTGCTATTGATCCTTGGCGAGATCGTCCCGAAGAGCGTCTACCAGCAGAAATCCGACGAATTGACGCCGATCATCGTCTATCCGCTGCGGTGGGCGTCCCTGCTGTTCTACCCAATCGTCTTCGTGTTTTCGCGCGTTGCCCGAACGGCGGCACGCCTTGTCGGGGCCGGCCGGATCGAACAGCCATTCTTCATCACGCGCGAGCAGCTTCGCACGGTCGTCGATATGGCGGAACAGGGCGTGTCCCTGGACGCTTTCGGGCGCGGGCGAATCCGCCGCGTCATCCGCTTTGCGGAAACGACCGTTGCACAGACCATGCTGCCGATCGCCGAGGCGACGGTCATCGACCACCGCCAGACGACCAAGGCGGCGATCGAGTTGGTGCGCAAGCACGGCTACAACCGCTTGCCGGTCTATGAGAACAGCACCATCAATATCGTTGGCATCGCGACGCTGTCGACATGGGACCTGATGGATCGGAATCTGGCCGAGCAGACGCTATCCTCGCTTATCAAGCCGGCGCTCTACGTTTCGCCGCTGCAGACGATCGACCGATTGCTCCCGATGCTGAACCAGCGCTCCGATCATATGGCTGTCGTGGTCGACGAATTCGGCTCGGCCATCGGCATCATAACCAGAGAGGACATCGTCGAGGAGGTCGTTGGCGAAATCGACGTCGGCTACGACTTCGAGGAGTACCTGCCGAAGCGCAAGCGGGTCTATGAGAAGCTCGCGGAGGACATCTACACGATGGACTCGCGGCTTTCGATTTCGGAGGCCAACGAGATCCTGCACGTGGGGCTGCCGACGACGGAATTCCATACCGTCGGTGGGCTGGTGCTGGCGCGACTGCGGCACATTCCCCAAGAAGGCGAGTTCATCGTCGAGGAAGGCTATCGCTTCACGGTCGTCCAGGCGAGTGAACGAACCATCGAGAAGCTGCGTGTGGAGCCGGAATACGCGACCGGCACGCCCGAATTGGCCCGGTAAGGCGGTCGACCAACGCGGCCGGGGAGCAGTCTAGCGGTGGACACAGCAATCGTTCTGGAACTCGTCGCGTTTGCGGCTCTGATGGTCCTTTCGGCGTTCTTCTCCAGTTCCGAAACAGCGCTGTTTTCGCTCAATCGGCTGCAGCAGGAGCAGATGCGCCAGAGGGGGAATCCCAGCATCTCCCTGATCGAAAGACTGCTTGCCCAGCCTCGTCATCTCATTGTCACGATCCTGATCGGCAATGAACTGGTCAACGTCGCGGCCTCGGTGATTTCGGCCGCTGTGGTGATCCGCTTCCTTGGCCCGGAGGCGAAGTGGGTGAACCTGCTGATCATGGTTCCCCTGTTGCTCTTGCTCGGAGAGATCACGCCCAAGACCCTGGCAATCCGCAACAACGTCGCCTTTGCCACAGTCCAGTGCCGATTCATCGACCTCTTCGCCCGGGCGATCACGCCGCTGCGCTGGATCGTGCGACACATCGCCGAATTCTTCATCACGATGATCGTCGGCAGGGAACGGTCGCGCGCCAACATCATCACCGAGGACATGGTGCGCTCCCTGGCGCTGGAAGCCGTCGGGGACGGTGTGCTGGACCATGAGGAGGCGCTCTATATCAACCGGATATTCGACTTCGCCGACAAGGCACTGCGCGACGTGATGACGCCGCGGTCGCAGATTCTCTACCTTCCGGCACAAACAAGCCTCGATGACGCGATCCTTCACTACCAACGCACCGGGCACACGAAAGTCCCGGTCTATAAGGGCAGCCGGGATTCCGTGGTGGGTGTGTTCTACATCAGAGATCTCTTGCGGCCCGCATTTCTGGAAGAGCCGTCCAAGTCCAGTTCGAGCACGGTCGCCGATCTGATGCGCGAGACGTATTTCGTGCCGGAGACGAAGTCGGTGGCGGACCTCTTCTATACCTTTCGCAAACGCAAGCTGTCGCTGGCCGTCGCGGTCGACGAATACGGCGGCGTGACCGGGCTCATCACCATGGAGGACCTGCTCGAGTGCATCTTCGGTGACATCGTGAGCCGCTCCGAGTTGCTGCAGCAGCAGTCGATGCCCATCGAAAAGCTCGACGTCGATACCTATCGGATCGATGCTGCGACACCGCTTCACCTGTTCAACAAGACGACCGGTGCCGACCTGGATTTGGGTCAGGCCGAGTCCGTAGGCGGCTTACTGCTGAACGCGTTTGGCGAGCTTCCTCGCGAAGGTCAAGACATCGTCGTTGGCGGGTATGTCTTCGAGGTCGTTTCCGTTGCCGGCCAGCGGATTTCGAAGCTCGAAGTCAAGCCGGTCGCTGCCCTGAAGAATCTGCCAAGCGAGGCTGGCGCGCCGCCTCAAGCTCCCGGATATGCCGTCGAGGCGCGGGCAGCCGGCCGGAGTCGCAAGGCGCCAACCGGAGAACACCGGTGACCGTGGCGCTGACCCTCCTCATCATGGCGCTCTGCCTCGCCGTCGAAGCCTTCTTCTCAGGGTCCGAGATCGGGGTCGTGAGCGCGGATCGCATGAAGCTTCGGCATGAGGCCGCCCAGGGTTCCCGCGGCGCCGCGCTTGCCTTGGAGATGCTCAACAAGCCGGAATGGCTGCTCTCCACCACCCTCGTCGGCACGAACATCGCGGTGGTTGCCAACACCACCTTGGCCACCGCCTTGATGATCGATCTGTTTGGCGAGCGCTACAGTTGGCTTGCCATCGTCATTGTCGCGCCGCTCATCTGGATTTTCGGCGAGATCGTCGCCAAGAGCGTGTTTCAACAGCGCGCCGACGCCATTACCCCCAAGGCCATATACGTGCTGCGGGCGGCATCCTTTCTTTTCTCGCCGATACTGGCGGTGTTCAGTTTTCTGACCCGACTGTTGACCAAGCTGTTCGGTGGCGAGGCAGCGAGTAATCCCTTCACCTTGCGGGAAGAGATCGCGGCGATGATGGAGATGTCGGCGGTCGAAGGCGACATCCCACCGATGGAACGTCATATGATCCGCCGGGTGTTCAATTTCGGCGAGACGACAGCCGGCGACATCATGGTGCCGTTGATCGATGTGATCGGCATCGCGCGCGAGGCGACTTGCGGCGAGGCTCGCCGCTTGGCCGTGGAACATGCGCATAAGCGCCTGCCTGTCTATGAGGAAAGGGTCGACCGCGTTGTCGGCACGTTGAACGTCCTCGATCTCCTGCGCGAGGATCCGGAAAGGCCGATCGCCCCCTATATTCGCGAGACCCGATATGTTCCCGATTCGACGAGCGTCGAAAAGCTCTTGTCCGACGTTCGCAAAGGGTCCGGATTCACCGCTGTCGTCGTCGATGAACACGGAGGCGCCGAGGGTATCGTGATGCTGGAGGACATTCTGGAGGTCATCGTCGGTGAGTTGGAGGACGAGTTCGACCAGCCCAAATCGGCGAGCGCCTGGATCCGCGAACTGGGCGAGCGGGACTATCTGGTCGAGGCCCGGGTCAAGATCGGCCTGCTTGAGGAGACGCTCGGAATCGAACTTCCGGCGGGCAAGTACGACACATTGGCTGGATTCCTGATCGAAACCACCAAGGCGATACCCCCCGCCGGCGCCGTGATCCGGCATGACGGCATCTCGTTCACCGTCGAACGGGTCACGATGCCGACGATTCTGGAAGTCAGGGTCCGTTGGTAGGTTTTCGACGGAGCGCCGACGACGACCGATTGAGCCACATCAATTTTAATTGCGCATTCAATGAACTGTCACAAAAGCTTAACGAGCCATTCCTAGCCTGACCGCGATCGGCAGGAAGGTAGGCGCATTGGCGCACAGCCGAATTGCCGCGATTGGGAAGGGAACTTGTGACAGATGAAAAGCGTAGACCCCGAGGCGGAGACTCCCGCGGCCCCGCATGCGACTATTGCGGAAGCCTCGATGGCAGGAGAGGCGCCCATCCTCCTGGCTGTCGATTTCTCGGAGGATTCCGGGGCGGCTTTGAATTGGGCCTGTGACCATGCTGCAGTGGTCGGCGCGCCGCTGGTAATCCTGCACGTTGTCCACGATCCCGCCAACGCGCCGGGCACGTACAAGCCGAGTGCCCAGGACCCGCTGGAGCCCAATACCGATGTCGCCGAGCGCAAGCTCGTCAGGTTCCTTGAGCGCATGGGTCGAAAGAATCTTCACCTGCCGGTGCCGGAGAGCGCGACCTTGCTTTGCGTTGAGGGATTGCCGGCTCCGAAGATCGTCGAGATCGCGCAGGACCACGGCGCCGGGCTCCTGGTTCTGGGCAGCGGCAGCCACAATGGTCTCGAGCGTTTCGTACGCGGTTCCACGGCGCACAAAGTCGCGCGCCACGCGCAGATGCCGGTGACTATCGTTCGAGCGGACAGCCAATGACGTTGCGCCTGATCCAAGGGGGCGGCCCGATCTCATCGACCTTCCGCTCTTCGACTCGGTCCTCGACAGGACAGGCAGGCGGCAGCTCCGAAGCCTGGTCACTCTCGCCACCGCCGCCCGCGGCCAGGTCGTTGCCGAGCAGGGCGAGGTCGGCCGCGACCTGCTGATACTTGCCGACGGCGTCGTCAAGCTCTGGAAGGCCCTGCCCGACGGGCGGCGGCTGATTGTCGCCTACCGAACCGCCGGCGATCCGATTTCGCTACATCACTGCGACACACCCTGGCCCGTTGCCGCGCAGGCGGTCTCGGACTGCCTGCTCTATCGCATCGAATGGGAATCCCTTCGCCGCCTTGCCGGCCGCTATCCGGCAATCGCCTGGGCGCTTCTCGATCTGGCGAATGATGAGGTGGCCAGTCTGCAGGATCGCCTCCTCGTGCTCGGCCGCAAATCGACAGAAGAAAAGCTCGCCGCCTTCATACTGGAGTTCTGCCGCCCGTCCGGGGCGCTTTCAGGTCTCGGTCGCGAGATCCATCTGCCCATGCGCCGGTCCGATATCGCCGAGTACCTGGCGCTGACAACGGAATCCGTCTCGCGCGAGTTCTCGCGCCTGAAGCGCGACCGTATCATCGCCATGCCCCGGCCAAGCCGCGTCGTCGTGCTGAACCGGCCGGCCCTGGAGGCCGCGGCGCGGGGCCAGAAACACGGCGCCGCCGCGCGTCGGGAAACGTCGCCCGACAGCCTGGGCAGCCGCTACGGAGGCGCCTGAACCTACTGGCATTCCGCCAGCTGACCCGGTGTTTCGCCCCAAGTAGTCGTACATGCCGCTGTCGATTGGTCGCCGTGCTGGAGCCATGCAGCGCGCGACGATGACGCCCCGCCACATTTCCGTTCGGTCATAATTCGCACCGAGACCGTCGAGCCTGAATGCGTTCCCGCATCCCGGCGGTGAATTTGTATGCGATTGAGCCTGCCCGCGGGCCGCAGAATTGATCGAGGTCAAAACCGGCGGCGTTACTTCCCGGTACTTTCCCGCAAGCAAAGACCGCAATTTCAAGCCGCCGATTTCCCGTCGAGGTAGCGTTGGGCCACGGTCGTCCGGACCGGCAGAGAGTCACGGACGACCGATGCGACCGGCATTCATTCGGCGACTGTCGGCCCGGAAGCTGGAAGCCGAAGCAGCAGGAGGATAGTCACCCATGCCGAAAACCAGTGCCTTCGCAAAACTATTCGGACGATCGCCGATCAAGCCGATGCAGGAGCATATCAAGGT
>JABDIP010000073.1 GCA_013003675.1 Inquilinus sp. | reverse complement strand
CGGCTGCGCCGCCTGTGGCGCCCTGTCGCTGCTCAACCAGGACCGCACCCCCTGCGGCTGCGAGGCGGACGTCTACGGCACCCTCAGTACGCTTGCCCTGCAGGCGCTGGCGGATGCGCCGGTGTTCATGGCCGATCTGGTCGATATAGACGTCGAGGACGACAGCGCGGTCTTCTGGCATTGCGGGCTGGCGCCGCTCGACATGGCCGACCCGGCGGCGACACCGCGGGCAACGGTGCATTCGAACCGCCAGAAGCCGCTGCTGATGGAATTCCCGTTGAAGCCGGGACGGGTCACGATCGCCCGCTTCAGCCAGGCGCGCAACCAGCCGAAGCTGATGCTGGGCACGGGCGAAATGCTGTCGGCGGCGCTGCCCTTCTCCGGCACCGCCGGCACCGCCCGCTTCGACCGGCCGGCCGCCGAGGTGCTGGAGACATTGATGGCGGAGGGGTCGGAGCACCACTACGTCATCGCCTATGGCGACCATCGCCCGGCGCTGCGCGCCCTGGCGGCCGGGCTCGGCCTGCCGGTGCTGGAGATGTGCTGAGGCTGGCCGAGTTGACGGGCGCGAGCAGGCGGCGCCCGAGACCGATTTCACGTTAGTCGACCGGCAGCCCGCTCGGCACGGTATCCGGGCGCCCGAGCGGCCGCGATCGCGCCGTCTTGCCGGTAAGGGCATGAAGGAAGGCGACGAGGTCGGCGATCTCGTCATCGCTGAGGGCGAGCGGCACGATATCGACACTTGCCGCCTGCCGCGCCATTTCGCGCGCGTCCTGCCGGGTCACGAAATCGGTTGGCGCCAGCCAGGGTGCCGCAGGCAGGTTGGCCGTCTCGGGTGTCCATGAAGCGCGTGCCGCCGCGGGATCGAGATGCTGTCGGATCATGGCTTCCATCGTCGGCCAGGCACCGTTGTGTCCGTACGGAGCCGTGAGCGCGACATTGCGAAGCGAGGGAGTGCGAAACCGGTAGGCATCCTCCAGCACATCGCTTTCGCCCATGCGCCCAACATCGCGCGCATAGGGGTCGAAGAGCCGCGTCCGTCCGGGTCCGAACGCCGGAAGCCCCAGCGCGTGAAAGGAGTGATCGGTAAACAGAGGCCCTGAATGACAGCCGACACAGCCGGCCGCCCCGAAGAAGAGGACACGCCCCCGCTCGGCGTCCTGAGGGAGCGGGGCCGTTCCGCTTTGCCAGGCATCGTAGGGGCTGTCGAAACTCTGCCACTCGCTGACAACGAATGCCCCGATCGCATTGGCGATCTCGACGATGCTGACATCCTCGGGCTTTTCGACGGTCTCGAATGCATCGACGAACTGCGCCGCATAGCCCGGTATCGTTCGCACGCGTCGGGCCAGAATTGGCCAGGCGGCGTCGATCCGATCGTGGACGGCGCCGGCGATCTCGTTTTCCTTTGGATTCCCGGCCATCTCGAACTGGGCGACGAGGGGAAACAGCGCCTGGGCCGCGACGATGGTCTCCAGACCATGCGGAAGCCATTCCTCGGCCGGCGAGTTGAATCCGTTGCCATACAGATCCGACTCCGAGAGCCGCCCGTCGTAAAACAGCACACCCACCGACCGATGCCCCAGGTTCCACAGCGCCGGCGCATTGCGTGGGATGCGCTTGACGATCCGCTCGGCGCCCTTGCCAGCGGTCCGCTCCGGCCCGACACCAACGCCGCCCTCGCCGATTCCGAGCGAAACCCCGTCGGCTCCGGCATGGTCGTGGTGATGGCAGGTGCCACAGGCGATATTCCGGTTGCCCGAGAGAATCTTGTCGTAGAACAGAAGCTGTCCGATCCTCGCCTTGGCGGGGTCGGCCGGGCGAAAGTCCTCGGGGTTTAGCGGCCCGGGGCCTTCGGCCGCCGATGCGTTGATGGCGGCGAACAGGGAGAGGCAGAAAAGATGGGCCATCAACGCCGGTTTGTTGCGGCCTTTCTTGTGGCCCTTTTCGCCGCAATTCCGGCCCGGGCCGATGTCGAGGAAGGCCGCAACCTTATGGAAGCGGGCCGCTATACCGAGGCGCGCGAAGCGCTCTGGCCGGCCGCGCGCTCCGGCAACGCCGACGCTGAGGAACTGATCGGTGTGATGTACGCGCTCGGTCTCGGGGTTGAGGCCGATCCGATTCGGGCTTTCGACTGGTACCTCAGGGCAGCGATGAAGGGCCATCCGGGCGCGCAATCCGGCGTCGGCTGGTATTACGAGTTGGGCCTCGGCATGCCGGCCCCCGATCTGGTCCGAGCCTATACCTGGTACGTCCTGTCGGCGATCGGCGGCGATCCGGACGCGGCGATCAGCCAGGAAGAGGTGATCAAGAAGATGACGGCCGAGGAGATCGAGAAAGCGCATGTCCTGATCGATGATTACCGCGTGTGGATGTATCCGTTCCGCTGATTGTCGGTGAAACCAAAGCGGTGAGGGCCCCGATCGTCGAGGCCCTCTTGTCAGTGGCTTGCTAGGGTTCAGTTCAAATCCGCGGCACGCTGTCTGGTGATCTCCGCCTCCGCCTCGGCCACGGCCGTGGTCAACGCGTCGAAGACCTCGCCGCCGCCATCGACATTGCCCTTGAACCATTCATACACCGGCTGTGCGGCTTCCCTGAACGCCGCCTTCTCATCGGGTGTCGGCACATAGATGTCGCCGCCGCCAGCCGCGAATTCGCGGTAGGCATCGATCGACTTGCGCTTCGGCGAGGCGAAGGTGGCCTGCTGCAGCGCATAGAATCCGTCGACGACGACCCGGCGCAGTTCGACCGGCATCGACTGGAACTTCTCGTTGTTCATGAACCAGAGCGCGCCCATGTAGGCGTGGCCGTCCAGGGTGATGTACTGCAGGCCGGCATCGGGGAACTTCATGCCCATGATGTCGGTGATGCCGTTCTTCGAGCCCTCGACCACACCCGTCTGGAACGAGGTGAACAGTTCCGGCCAGGGGATCGGCGTCGGCGAGGCGCCAACCGCCCGCACCAGTTCCTGCGGCAGATCGGCCACCACCGTCCGGATCTTGAGGCCTTCGAGATCATCCGGGGTCTGGACGCGCCGCTGCGTGTTGGCAAAATTGCGCCAGCCGCCCGTGTTGCCGATGGTCATCAGCCGGACCGCGCCGCCCGACGTTTCCGCCACCATCGCCTGCAATGTGCTGACGAATGTCGACCCGGATCGGAGCACCGTCTCGGCCACCCGGTCGTCGGCCATCAGGTAGGGCAGGTCGAGTACCTGGACGAACGGGAAGATGTTCGCCGTACCGCCCGAGGTCTGGATGACGACGTCGATATTGCCGTCGGCCACACCCGCCAGGCATTCCGACCCGTTCGAGCAGAGCTGGGTGCCGATAAAAAGTTCTACCTCGATCGCCCCGTTCGACGCCTGCTCGACGTAGTTCTTGAAGACGATGAGTCCGTCATAGTCCTCGTCGTTCTCGTTGGAATTGGCGGTCGCTCGGATTGCGAAATCCGCAGCCGCGGCGGCGACCGGCAACCCGGCCAGAATTCCGGCTGCGAGCAAAGATACCAAAGTTCCCTTACGCATATTGTCCTCCCAGTTGGTTGATGGCATTTGGATTAGTTCACGAATCCAGTAAGTCTCGGAATTGTCATGGAGATCGCCGGAATATAGGTGATCAGGAAGATCACCAGAACTTCGACGGCCAGAAACGGCAGGATGGCCTTGGCGATTGACTCGACCCTTTCGCCCGATACCGAAGATGCCACGAAGAGCACCAGCCCCATCGGCGGCGTCGCAAGGCCCACCGTCAAATTCACGCTCATGATGATGGCGAAATGGACCGGATGCACGCCGAGATCGACGAAGATCGGTCCGAGTATCGGCCCAAGGATGATGATGGCCGGCCCGGCGTCCAGGAACATGCCGACGATGAAAAGCAGCAGGTTGATCAGGAACAGGAGGATCAACGGATTCTCGGACAAGGCCAGAATGAAGGCAGCCAGGGTCTGCGGCGCGTAGGAGAGCGAAACCACGGTCTTGAAGGCGATCGCCGCACCGACAAGAAGCAGGACCACGGCCGATGTGATTGCCGAGCGGGCGAAGATATCCGGGAGGTCCGCGACCTTCATGGTGCGCAGGACGAAGAAGGCAACCACCAGCGCGTAGGCGACGGCCACGGCGGCGGCCTCGGTCGGCGTGAAGACGCCGACCAGAATGCCGCCGAGGATCAGGATCGGAGTCTGCAGCGGGACGACGGCGCGCTTGCAGACCATCCGGAAATCGTGGCTGATGAAGCGTCGCAGCCCCAGCAACAGGGCGTGTGTGGCCAGGATGGCGCCGCCGAGAACCAGAAGCTTCGTCAGGGGCGTGGCCGTCTCGCCGAGGGGCACCAGGAAGTAGATCAGCCCGCCCAAATTGATGCGCGCCAGCGCGAAGGAGAACCAGTATTCGACGCCCGAAATCGACTGATCCTTGCGGACGATCCGCACGGCCTTGGGCAGGTCGTAGCGGTCCGCCATGATTCGGATGACCGCCATGAGCCCAACGCCGACCAGGACGCCAGGTACGATGCCGGCAAGGAAAAGCGCGGCGACGCTCTCGCCCATGACATAGGCGTAGATGATCATGATCCCGGATGGCGGGATGATCGGACCGATGACCGAGGAGGCGGCGGTGATCGCGGCGGCGAAGCGGCGGGTGTAGCCCTGCTTCTCCATCGCCGGGATCAGCATGGAGCCTAGCGCCGAGGTGTCGGCCACCGCCGAACCGGACAGCCCCGCGAAAAGGATCGAGGACAGCACGTTGACATGGGCGAGCCCGCCCCGGAGATGCCCCATCAACGCCTGGGCGAATTCGACCAGCCGGGTGGTGATGCCGCCCTTGTTCATCAACTCGCCCGCAAGCATAAAGAACGGGATCGCCATCAGCGGAAAACTGTCCATCCCGTTGTAAACGTTGCGGTACAACAGGTTGATTGCCCGCTCCTGACCGTCCAGGTAGAGCAGGATTCCCGGCGCCGCGACCAGCCCGAAGACGATCGGCAGGCCGATCGCCAGAAAGAGCAGAAAGACGGGCAGGAACCATATCAACATCTCACTCGCCCCCCGCCGTCGTTGCGCCGGGGATCGGCCGCAGCGTGTCGCCTCCGCCGAACAATGAGATGATCGATCGGAGCATCAGTTCGATATTCACCGTCAGCAGAAGCACGACACCGACGAGAAGCGACCATCCCATCCAGGAGCGCGGCACCTTGGTCCATCCGCCTTCGAGGTTCGGATAGTAGAGCGAGGCGGTAGCGAATTTGCTTGAGAACCCGGTCACCTCACCCCATCCGATGGGCAGTGCGGTCACCAGGACGACGAGAGGGATTACCAGGAGTATGAAGGACAGGATCTCGCCGGCGCGAGGGGGCAGTATCCGCACAACCATGTCGATGGCCACGAAGCCGCCTTGGCGATAAGCCAGCGGCGCCATGAAACCGGTCATCCAGAGCATGCAGAAGCGTGCCGCCTCTTCCGACCAGGCGAGCGGATCGCCGAGCACATAGCGGAAGAACACTTGCGTCAGGATCGATAGGACCATCAGGCCGATGGCGACGACCGAGATCCACCACCCGGCCCGCAGCACTATGTCATTCCATGTCTGGAATGGCAGCAGCACATATCTCGACAGCGCCATCGAGCATCCTCCCTGCGGCCCGTTCGAGCGGGCGTTCTGACGCCACTCTCAAGTCTGCAAGGGCTTCTGTAAAGCGACACGTCGGCTTCCCGCCCGGGGCGGGATCGTGACAATCGCCGCCTTCGTCGATACCGACGCCGAGGATCAAGACGGCTAGCCGGCGTTCGAGGAACTTGCGGAGGGGTTCAGGCGGCGGAATCGTGGCCGGGTGCCGGGTGGGCGGCCGGCGAGCGACACGATCCGGGCGGACCCTCGGGCCGCCCGATCCGGCATCGTCGAGGTCCTGCCGGTCCGCGTGGCGGGAGCGGCAAGGCGCGGATGCGGAAAGCCGAATCTGGGCCAGGGCGGGATTTGGCTATCCCAGCCCGAACTCCGCCATCTCGACCGGCCGGTGCTCTGTGATCGAGCGCTCCGCCGCCAGGCCCATGGCCACCGCCCGCAGGCCGTCCTCCAGTCCGACGACGGGCTTGCTCCCCTCCAGCATCGCCCGGCGGAAGGCCAGATGCTGGAAATAGGTCGAACCGTGATGGTCCCCGGCGGCCAACACCGTCGGGTCGACCGGGATCGTCTCGGTGCGCCGCTCCTTGCTGTCGCGCAAGCCGACGAACAGGGTCGAGGACGGCACCCCGGCTTCGACCTTGCCGCGGTCGCCGACGGCGCAGATCTCCTCCTGGTCGCGGGAGATTTCGGCGAACATGCACAGATCCAGGAGCGCCCGCACCCCATTGGCGAAATCGACGATCACATAGGCGTTGTCGACGATGTCGGGGACCTCGCCGTCATAGCGCTCGTCCAGATGGTTGACGTCCTGGGCGCCGCTGGCGAACACACGCACCGGCTCGGCATCGACAATCACGTGCATCAGATCGAAGAAATGGCAGCATTTCTCGACCATCGTGCCGCCGGTGTTGCGCGCGAAACGGTTCCAATCGCCGACCTTCTTCAAGAAAGGGAACCGGTGCTCGCGGATCGACAGCATGCGCAGCCGACCGACAGTGCCCGCCCGCACCTCTTCGATCAGCCGGGCGACCGGCGGCATGTAGCGGTATTCCATGGCGACCCAGACCGGCGCCGCCCGCCCGGCCGCCGCGTCCATTACCCGCCGGCAATCCTCGACGGTGGTGCCGAGCGGCTTTTCCACCAGGATCGGCAGACCGGTCGCCAATGCCGG
Source organism: Inquilinus sp. (assembly GCA_013003675.1). Classification (GTDB taxonomy): domain Bacteria; phylum Pseudomonadota; class Alphaproteobacteria; order DSM-16000; family Inquilinaceae; genus JABDIP01. Next base: position 1,226 of record JABDIP010000073.1, on the reverse strand, counting down.
CATCAGGAAATCCACATGGGTGTGGTTCGGCGTGGCGATCACCAGCGCGTCGGCCAGCCCGGCCGCCAGCATCTCGCGCGGATCGGCGAAGGCGCGCGCCTGCGGACCGGCCAGCGCCGCGGACGCGTCGCGCATGCCGGGGTCGGGATCGGCCACCGCGGTGACCACCGTATCGGGGATCAGCGCCAGATTGCGGATATGCTCCTGCCCCATCATCCCGGAGCCGATTAAGGCGTACCGCGTCGCACCCATGTCCCTACCTGACCGATGTTCGGAGGATCGCGCTGACTGATTGCGAATAGCATCGGCCGCACCAGGCCACAAGCGCCGGCACCGCAGGCGCGGGACCTTCGCAGCGCCTTCCCGCCGCCCGCTTTCCCGGCCACAACGGCTGGGCTAGAACGATGATCGACCTCCGCAACGCCGAGACCCGCTCCCATGCCAGACAGCGCCCCGAATGCGATCCGCCTTGAGGACTACCGCGTCCCCGACTTCCTGATCGACGGCGTGGACCTGACCTTTGACCTCGGAGAGGAGGGCACGACGGTCACCAGCAGGCTGGCGATCCGCCGTAACCCGGCCGCCGGCCGGCCGGGCGCGCCGCTGGTGCTTGACGGCCAGGAGTTGGAACTGGTCTCGGTCGCCGTCGATGGCGAGGCCTGGGGCGCCAACCGCTATCGTGTCGACGACGAAAGCCTGACCCTGCCCGACATGCCGGACGCCTTCACCCTGGACGTCGAGACGCGGATCGAGCCGAGGAAAAACACCGCGCTGGAGGGGCTCTATACGTCCGGCGGTAACTATTGCACCCAGTGCGAGGCCGAGGGTTTCCGGCGCATCACGTACATGCTCGACCGGCCCGACGTGATGGCGCGCTATACGACGACGATCGTTGCCGACCGCGCCCGGTATCCGGTGTTGTTGTCGAACGGCAATCTCGTCGCCGAGGGCGATGCCGGCGGCGGCCGCCATTGGGCGAAATGGGAGGACCCTTTCCCCAAACCCTCCTATCTGTTCGCCCTGGTGGCCGGAGACTTGGCCGCCCATCGCGACAGTTTCACGACCCGTTCCGGCCGAAAGATCCCACTGGAAATCTACGTCCGTCCCGGTGATCTGGACAAATGCGGGCACGCCATGCGGTCGCTGCAGAAATCCATGGCCTGGGACGAGGAGGTCTATGGCCTGGAATACGACCTCGACCGATTCATGATCGTCGCCGTGTCCGA
>JABDIP010000067.1 GCA_013003675.1 Inquilinus sp. | reverse complement strand
GCTCGCCCTCGATCTCGACCATGCAGGCGCGGCAATTGCCGTCGGCGCGGTAGCCCGGCTCCGGCCGGTAGCAGAGATGCGGGATCTCGGTGCCCAGGCGCCGGGCCGCCTGCCAGATCGATTCGTCCGGCGCGGCCTCGCCCTCGCGGCCATCCAGGGTGAAACGGATTGACACCGTCATGCTTCCTTCCCGCTGCCCCGCCGGCGACAACCTGGACCGCTAGCGGGACGGTCGGGGGCCGGTCATTGTGTTCTGCTTTTGATACTAGATTACACGGCAATTTACCGATCGCAAATGGCGCTCACGCGATTGCGATGCGGATTCGGTAGCGGTTTGAGCGCGTCTGCAACCCTCAATAAGGCCCCGGCACGATTTCGCTGCCGTCGGCGAAGCGGCCATGCCTAACTGGTTGAGGTCGCGGCTCGGCGCGGCGGGTGATCGGTCCGGTTTCGTGAGGCGGTCTGCGCGCTGAAAAAGAACCCGACGTTTGGTTGCTTCGAGAATCAGCGGCAGCGTCGCGATCATGCCAATCAAGCACACCTACGGTTCTACGGCCACAAATCCCGTAGCGAACTCAAGCACTTCCTGGAGTTGTTCAGCATTGATCGTCAGATCGACCTTGTCGCCCTTAAAATAGACTACCTGCGCTACATGCCTCAGACTGATGGGCCCGGCATGTCCTGGCGTAAACTGCGTTAGGAATTTGTGTATCACTGCATTGGCGCGTTCCGAATACAGAAGCCAACGCCGATGGCGAGCATCAGGGCTAAGCGAAGTCCACTGATCGTCGACGATCAAGAAGAGCCTATCGACGATCGCGCCGTCCGCTTCGATCGGGAATTCGCGCACAGTACGGATTTCCTGGGTACTCGAAGACCCGCTTAGGATGGAATCGACTCGTCGAAGTGTCATCTTTTGCCCTTCGTCGATCCGAAACTCGGGCACGTCGAACTCCCATCTCACCGCATCGACGCCAACACCTGGGGCCCAAACCGCTTGTGTGATCGACGTCGGGCCGAACGTGTATCTTGGTCGGTCAGTTCGGCTGCCGATACGAAACGTCCCGGCCACGAAATAGCTACGATCGCGCGCCGCTCTAAACACTACGACTCGATCAAGTGACCCGCCGTAGCGTTCTTCGAATAACACAGCGATACATGTGACGTTTGGTATGCTCACGACGGTATTCGATCCCGCGCGCAGATGATTGATGGCTTCGGTTGGAAGGCCGGTTGGCAATGCCGTATTGCACGCGTCGCGAATCGAAACTGACGCATCGACGTGGGGTTGGGCCAGGGCGAGCGTCGGGATTGACATCATCACGACAAGAATCAAGACGTTCGAATATCTACGCATATTGATCACCCTAGATCAGAAATGCCGCCAATAATCGACAGTGCCGATAAAACACCGGGCTGCTGTCTCAAACAACCGGCAAGAGCAAAATTAGTAAGGGCCTGGCACGATGGGACTGCCGTCGAAGAAGCGGCCGGGACGGAAGCGGGTCAGATCGTGGCCCGGCGGGCGGCCGGTCAGCAGATCGGCCAAGATGCGGCCGATCGCCGGGCCGATGCCGAAGCCGTGGCCGCTCAAGCCCGTGGCGAAGTAGAGGCCCTCGAAGCCGCCGTCCTCGCCGAGCGTCGGCACGGCGTCCGGGGTGACATCGATCATGCCGGCCCAGGCCTCGGCGATGCCGGCGCCGCCGAGGGCGGGAAAGCGTTTCGGCAGGCGGTCCCGGATCCTCCGGACGTCGGCCGGGTTGGGCGGCGGGTTCAGCACCCGCATGCGCTCGAACGGGCTCTCCTCCTCCGCCGTCCAGCGGCGCGGCTGGCCCCAGGCGCCGGGATAGCCCTTCGGTGCCGCCGGCCGCAGCCGGACATCCCGGGCCGAGGCCTTCAACAGCCTGAGGAACTTGCTGAAATGGCGAAACGAGGCGGGCGACAGATAGTGCTCGGCCAGGGCGCCGGTGGCCACCGTGTAGCCGCCATCCTGCCGCCGCCTGAGCGTGAGCCCGCGGCCGGAAACGTTGGGGCCATAGGCCGCCGGGGCAGGCTCGGTGCGGGCCACGGTCGAGCGCACGGTCAGGTGCGGCAAATCGATGCCGGCATTGGCGGCGAAGCGGCTGGACCAGGCGCCGGCGGCCAGCAGCACCCGGTCGCAGCGCACCCGCCCCTGCTCGGTCACCACGCCGGCGACCCGGCCGGCGGCGATATCGACGGTGCGGACCGCGCAACCCTCGATCAACGTGGCCCCGGCGGCTTGCGCCGCGCGGGCGAGCGCCGGCACCGCGACGAAGGGCTCGGCCCGGCCGTCGCTCTCGGTCAGCATGCCGCCGCTCCAGTCGCCGGCGATGTCGGGAAACCGATCCCGGACCGCCGCCGCCGACAGCAACTGCGTATCGAGCTGATGCTGCTTGGCGAGCGCGTGCCAATTCTGCTGCCGCTCCAGGCCCTTCTGGTCTTCGGCGAGATAGAGGCATCCCGATTGGGTGAAGGCGAGGTCGGCGTCGCCGGTCTTCGCCGCCAGGCCGCGCCACAGGCGGTTCGACTCGATCATGATCGGCAGTTCGGCCGGGTCGCGGCCCTGCTGGCGCACCCAGCCCCAGTTGCGGCTCGACTGCTCGCCGGCGACGCGCCCCTTCTCGCACAGCAGCACCGAGACGCCGCGCTCGGCGAGGAAATAGGCGGTCGCCGTCCCGGCGATGCCGCCGCCGATCACCACCACGTCGACCTGCTCTGGCAGCGGCGCTGAGAAGGCGATCGGCGAGGCGTCGGTGATCATCGGCATGGCGAGGTCCGGAGCGGCGGGAGGAAGGGGTCAGGTCTTGAATTGTGAATTGCTGAGGCTCTGCCTCCGCGCAATTCACAATTC
>JABDIP010000145.1 GCA_013003675.1 Inquilinus sp. | reverse complement strand
CTCCGCTTCGCTGATGATGCCGACCGGCACCACGATCTCGGGGATCAGGTCGCGGGACAGGCGCGGCAGGCCGACGATCGCGACCGCCAGGATCGCGCCGTGCAGCAGCAGCGAGATGAGGAAACCGGCGCGCATGGCCGCCCGTCAGCGCTCGCCCAGCTTCGGCAGCTCGGCGACCAGGGCGACCCGGGTGAATCCGGCGGCATTCACCGAGCCCATCACCTCCATTATCCGCCCGTAGTTGATGCTGCGGTCGCCGCGCACATAGATCCGCGCCTCGGCATTGGCGTCGGTGATGGCGACCAGCAGCGGCACCAGATTGGCGATGTCGACCAGGCTCTCCTGGACGAACACCTCGCCGCCGGAATTCACCGAGATGACCAGCGGCTCGTCCTGATCGCTGAGGTTGCGGGCCTGGGTCTTCGGCAGGTCGACCGGCACGCCGACAGTCAGCAGCGGCGCCGTCACCATGAACACGATCAGCAGCACCAGCATCACGTCGACGAAGGGGGTGACGTTGATCTCGGCCATGGGCCGATAGACGGTGCGCTTGCTGCGCCCGCGCAGGCCGCGCCCATGCAGGATGGTGCCCATCTTACGCGCGCTCCTCCATATGCCGCGACAGGATCGCCGAGAACTCGCCGGCGAAATTGTCGAGGCGGTCGGAATAGCGGCCGAGGTCGTTGGCGAACTTGTTGAAGAAGGCGGAGGCCGGGATCGCCGCGAACAGGCCGAGCGCGGTGGCGAACAGCGCCTCGGCGATGCCCGGGGCGACCACCGCCAGGCTGGTGTTGGCCGAGGCGGCGATCGAGGTGAAGGCGTTCATGATGCCCCAGACGGTGCCGAACAGCCCGATGAACGGCGCCGTCGAGCCGACCGAGGCGAGAAAGGTCATGTAGCGTTCGAGCCGCGCCATCTCGCGCCCGTGGCTGACCTGCATCACGCGTTCCACGCGCTGCTGCAGGGCGCCGCGCATCTGCGCCGTCGTCGTCAGCCCGCGATTCATGGCGTGGCGCCATTCCTTCATCGCCGCGCCGAATAGCGACGCCATCGGGTCGCTCGCCTCTTCGCCGACGCGGTCGAACAGGTCGTCGAGCGATCCGCCGGACCAGAAGGTCTCCTCGAAGCGGTTGGCCTTGGCGTTCAATCGCCGCACCGCCAGCCATTTCGAGAAGATGATGGCCCAGCACCAGACCGATGCCGCCACCAGGAGGATCATCACGGCCTTGACCACGATGTCGGCCGACAGGAACAGTCCCCAGATGCTGAAGTCGACGGCCCCGACCGACCCCGGGAGTTCGACGCTGGCGAGTGGATCCATCTCCGCTGCCTCTTTCTTTCGCTCAAGCGATGTGTTGCAGGGCGGCCCGTATCGCCGGCGGCAGGCGCACGGCGCGCCCCGCCCGGTCGATACAGCCCAGTTTCACGAACAGGCGCACCAGCACGGTGCCGGCACGCCGGATAGTCTGCTCGACGCGCAGCGAGGCGCCGCCGATCTCGGTCAGACGCGTCGCCACGTCGAGCAGGTCGTCAAGCCGGGCCGGTGCCCGGTAGTCGATTTCCATCCGCCGGACGGCGAAGGCGAGGCCGGTTTCGGCCAGCACCCGCCCCTGCTCCATGCCGGTCGCGCGGACCATCTCGGTACGCGCCCGCTCGGCGAAACGCAGGTAGCTGGCGTGATAGACGATGCCGGCGGCGTCGGTGTCCTCGTAATAGACCCGCACCGGGAAGACGTGGTCGCCATCGACCGGGGAGCCGGTCCTCTCAGGCACCGTCGAACTCCTCCTCGCCGGGCTCCAGCGCGCTCAGCAGGTCGACATCGCCCTGGTCGCGCCGCGGTGCCTCCAGTCCGAGATGGCGATAGCCGCGATCGGCCAGCATGCGGCCGCGCGGCGTACGCTGCAGCAGCCCCTGCTGGATCAGGAACGGCTCGATCACGTCCTCCAGCACGTCGCGCTGCTCGGACAGCGCGGCGGCCAGGGTGTCGACCCCGACCGGGCCGCCGCCGAAGCTGTCGACGATGATGCCGAGGTAGCGGCGGTCCATGGCGTCGAGGCCGAGCGCATCGACCTCCAACCGGCGCAGCGAGGCATCCGCCTCGGCGCGGTCGATCGCCCTGACACCGTGCACCAGGGCGAAATCACGGACCCGGCGCAGCAGCCGGCCGGCGACGCGCGGCGTACCGCGCGCCCGACGGGCGATCTCGGCGGCACCGTCCGCGGCCAGCGGACAGTCCAGAAGCCGGGCCCCGCGGATGACGATCTGCTCCAATTCTTCGGTCTCGTAGTAGTTCAGCCGCAGCGGTATGCCGAAGCGCTCGCGCAGCGGCCTGGTGATCAGCCCCGACCTTGTGGTCGCGCCGATCAGCGTGAAGGGCGGCAGATCGATTCGCACCGACCGGGCGGCCGGCCCCTCGCCGATCACCAGGTCGAGCTGGAAATCCTCCATCGCCGGATAGAGAATTTCCTCGACCGCTGGATTCAACCGGTGAATTTCGTCGATAAAAAGGACATCCCGCGGCTGAAGATTGGTGAGGATGGCGGCGAGGTCGCCGGCCCGAAGGATCACCGGGCCCGACGTGGCGCGGAATCCGACCGCCAATTCGCGGCTGATGATGTGCGACAGGGTCGTCTTGCCGAGCCCCGGCGGCCCGTGCAGCAGCACGTGATCGAGCGACTCGGTGCGCGTTCTGGCGGCGGCGATGAACACCGACAGGTTCTCGCGCACCTTCCGCTGGCCGACGAATTCGTCCAGGCTGCGCGGCCTGAGCGCCGCCTCCGGCGTGTCCTCCGTCGCCGGTTGGCCGTCGATGAGGCGGTCGTCGCTCATCGCGCCAGCTCCTTCAACGCCGCCGGGATCAGCGTCTCGACCGCGGCGGCGGCCCCAAGCCGCTGGGCGACGGCGGCGACGGCGCCGACAGCGTCAGTACGGCCATAGCCGAGATTGACCAGCGCCGAGACCGCGTCGGCCGCGGCAGCATCGTCCGGCGCCACCGCGGCGACCCGGATGGCGTCGCTCGGCGCCGGCGCCACGCCGAAGGCGGGCACCCGGTCCTTCAGTTCGGACACGATCCGGCCGGCCAGCTTGGGGCCGACGCCGTCGGCCGCCGTCAGCGGCGCCTTGTCCTGGGCGGCGATCGCCATCGCCAGCCGGTCGGGGTCGAGCACGCCGAGCACCGACAGGGCGACCCGGCCGCCGACGCCCTGGACACCCGTCAACAGCCGGAACCAGTCGCGCTCGGCGCGGTCGATGAAGCCGAACAGATGGATATGGTCCTCGCGAACCTGGGTCTCGATATGCAGAACCGCCGGCTGGCCGGCCCCGCCGAGGCGCTCCAGCGTCCGCCGCGAGGCGAAGACCAGATAACCGACGCCATTGACGTCGACGACGCAGCCATCGGCGGCGACGCTGTCGACCGTGCCGGTCAGCTTTGCGATCAAACCGCACCCCCGACCGGCGCCGCGACCCGCGACACCGCCGCCTGGGTCTGCCGATGGTGGGCGTGGCAGATGGCGACCGCCAGGGCATCGGCGGCATCGGCCGAGCTGATGTTGGCGCCGGGCAGCAGCATCCGCACCATCGCCTGAACCTGCGATTTCTGCGCATGGCCGGCGCCGACGACCGATTTCTTGACGTGGTTGGCGCCGTATTCGGCGACCGCCAGCCCGGCCCGCGCCGGCACCAGCAGCACGACGCCCCGGGCCAGCCCGAGTTTCAGGGTCGAGGTCGGGTTCTTGTTCACGAAGGTCTCCTCGACCGCCGCCTCATCCGGCGCGAACCGGTCGATCACCGCGACCAGACCGTCGTGAAGCTGGACCAACCGGCCGGACAGGGCCGCCTTGTCGTCTGAATCGACGGTGCCGTCGGCGACATGGACAAGCCGGTTGCCGGACACGTCGACGACGCCCCAGCCGGTATGGCGCAGCCCGGGATCGAGGCCCAGCACCCTCATCGCGCGGCCCTCCTTGGCCTGACGGCTTCGCTGCCCCCGGCGCTCAGGCGGTCAGCCGCGCCATCACGTCGTCGGCGATCTCGAAATTGGCCGAGACCATCTGCACGTCGTCGTTGTCTTCCAGGGCGTCGAGAAACTTCAGCAGCGTCCCGGCGGGCTCTTCGTCGAGCGGCACCGTCGTGCGCGGGCGCCAGACCAGCGCGGCCGATTGCGGCGGGCCGAAGCGTTCCTCGAGCGAATCGCGCACCGCGCTGAAATCGTCCACCGCCGCACTGACCACATGCGATACATCGTCGCTGTCGACGTTCTCCGCCCCGGCCTCCAGCGCCGCCTCGAACATCTCCTCGGCGGTCGCCGCCGCGGCCGGATAAACGATTTCGGCGAGACGGTCGAACATGAACGAGACCGAGTTGGACTCCCCCAGATTGCCGCCGAACTTGTTGAAGGTTGAACGGATTTCCGCCGCCGTGCGGTTGCGGTTGTCGGTCAGCGCTTCGACGATCAACGCCACCCCGGCCGGGCCATAGCCCTCATAGCGGATCTCCGAATACTCGGTGTCGTCGTTGCCGCCGGTCGCCTTCTTGACCGCCCGATCGATGTTGTCCTTGGGCATGTTGGAGGCACGCGCCGCCAGGATCGCCGCGCGCAGCCGCGGGTTCATCGCCGGATCGGGCAGGCCCGATTTCGCGGCGACGGTGATCTCGCGAATCAGCTTGGTGAAGACCTTGGCCCGCTTGGCATCCTGCGCACCCTTGCGGTGCATGATGTTCTTGAATTGTGAATGACCGGCCATGCCGATGCCCCGCCCCACAAGGCCGTTCTTCGATTTTTCGCCGATAAGGCCCAGAGTGCGAGAGTGCCCTCGACCGAGGTCAGCCGGCGCCTTGATTGGCCGGATATCCCGGCGGCGTGACTAGCAACGCAATATGACGACTTTGCGGCGTGACCGCCGCGCCGGGCGTCTCGGAATCGGACACTTCATCCAGCCGACTCCCGCGCGAAGGAGGGCCAGGCCGGCTGCAGCCGGCCGCCCAGGCGCAGCGGCTCGACGGCGACGGCCAGGCCGGTGGCCGGGTCGGTCTCCACCACCAGCCCGCACAGGGTCGCCGCCGCCTCCGCCGGGGTCAGCCGTTCGCCCGGCATCTTCTTCAGGAAGCGGGCGATCGCCGGCTCCTTCTTCATGCCGATCACGCTGTCGTAGTCGCCGCACATGCCGGCATCGGTCTGATAGGCGGTGCCGCCCGGCAGCACCTGGGCATCGGCGGTCGGAACGTGGCTGTGGGTGCCGACGACCAGAGTCACCCGGCCGTCGAGATGGTGGCCCATCGCCATCTTCTCGCTGGTCGCCTCGCCGTGGAAATCGACCAGCACCGCATCCACGTCGCCCGGCATGGCGCTGTCCTCCAGAACCCCGTCGACCGCCGGGAAGGGGTCGTCGAGCGGGTCCATGAACAGCCGCGCCATGGCGTTCACGACCATCACCCGATGGCCGCCCCTGCCTTCCAGCACGGTCGCCCCCCGGCCCGGCGTGCCGGCGGGGAAGTTCAGCGGCCGCAGCAGGCGGTGGTCGCCGTCGATCTGGCCGATGATCTCGCGCTGGTCCCAGACATGGTTGCCCGTCGTCAGGCAGTCGGCCCCGGCCTCGTAGAGCTCGGCGGCGATCTTCGCGGTGATGCCGAAACCGCCGGCGGCGTTCTCCGCGTTGATGACGGCGAAATCGATGCCCAGCCGGCGCCGCAGCACCGGCAATTGCTGGAGCGCCGCCTGGCGTCCACTGCGGCCGACGATGTCGCCGAGAAACAGCAATCGCATGGCTTCAGCGCTCCACCCGCCACGCAGAGCGCTCGGTGACGATCCAGTCGAGCGGCTGGTCGTGCGGTTCGACCGGGATCGCGTCGACCTGCTGCCCGGCGAAGGCGACGCCGACTGCCAACACCGGGCCGTCGCGGCGCAGCAGGGCGAGGGTCGCGTCGTAGAATCCGGCGCCATAACCGATGCGCCGTCCGCGGCCGTCAAAGGCCAGCATCGGCACCAGGAGCAGTTCCGGGCGCCGCCTGGCGGCGGTCGGGGCCGGTATCGGCACGTCGAACGGGCCGGGCCGCAACGGGTCGCCGGGCGCCCAGGCCAGGAAGTCCAGTGGCTGCCGCGGGCCGGCGACCACCGGCAGGGCGCAGGGATGGCCGCGCTCGGCCAGGGCGGCCAGCAGCGGCATCACGTCGATCTCGTCGCGGATCGGCACGAAGCCGGAAACCACGGCGCCGGCGGGCGGCTCGATGGCGGCGAGGAAGCGGTCGCGCAGTAGTGGCCCGGCGGTTGCCCCATCGCGCGCGTGCGCCTCGGCACGGCACGCCTGGGCTTCGCGGCGCAGGGCGCGTTTCGCCGCGTCAATGGCGGCGGCATCCGCGTTCGGCGGATCGTCGGGAGAGGCTGCGGTGGCGGAGCCGCCTCGGCCGTTGGCCATTAGTATCTCCTCGTGGGCCCTGCTCCAGCAGGTGGGTGCCATATACCGGAACCAGGGTCCCGGCAGGGACAGCTCCCTAGAGGTTCTTATCGGCCCCGGGGATATGCAGGCCTGACGCACCGGGCAGCCCCGCCGCTCCGGTATCTAGGCGCCTTCCAGCCTCGCCGCAATGGTCTCGATGCGATTCGCCAGGCGGCCGATCGACTGGGCGATGGCGGCGTCGGCTTCGGCGTCGGCGTCGGACGTTGCAGCGGCGCCGTCCAGCCGCGATTGGGCGTCGAACAACTCGTCGCCCAGCATCAGGCTGGCCATCACCAGCAGATGGGTATCGGTCGCGGTCGGCAGGTTGCCGATCGAGTCTATCTTGCTGTCGATATAGGCGGCGATGCGGCGCACCCGCTCCTCCTGCCCGTCGTCGCAGGCGATCGGATAGTTGCGGCCGGCCAGCGTGATGTCGACACGTGCCACGGCGGACTACCCTTCCAACACCGATTCCAATTTCAGGATTGCCTGGTCGACCCGCGCCACGGTCGCATCGACCACCGCGCCCGGCCGCCGCGCCGGTCCGTCCGGGCGGTCGACGATCCGGCCGACCGCCGCATCCAGGCGGGAGATGGCCGCCTCCAGTCGATCGAGCTCGGTCGTGATCCGCGACATCGGCTTCTCCAAACGACCCCGGACCGGATAAGGCCGGGCAACGGGCCCGAAGGAATCGGGTCCCGCAGCGCCGAAGACATTAGGAGCGCGACGGCGGCGGCGTCAACAACACCCGTTTCACCCCGAGCCCGGGCGGATTGTCGCCGATATCCCGGTTGACGCACCCAGCGGCCGGCGGCATGGTGCGCGCGCCCGACGCACCATAAGGCTCCGACCCAGGTCGAAAGGGGCCGCGCGCCGGCGGGACGCCGCATCAACATCCGGGATCGCGACCACCATGACCACCACGCATGCCGCCGCCTCGGCGGCGTTCGGGAAAGTCAGCCACAAGCATATGGCGAACGCCATCCGTGCCCTGTCGATGGACGCGGTGGAGAAGGCCAAGAGCGGCCATCCCGGCATGCCGATGGGCATGGCCGACGCCGCCGCGGTGCTGTTCGGCAAGGTGCTGAAGTTCGACCCGGCCCGCCCCGACTGGCCCGACCGCGACCGCTTCGTGCTGTCCGCCGGGCACGGCTCGATGCTGCTCTACAGCCTGCTCTACCTGACCGGCTACGAGCGGATGACGCTCGAGCAGCTCCGCCGGTTCCGCCAACTCGGCTCGCTCACCGCCGGCCATCCCGAGGTCGATGTCGAGGCCGGTGTGGAAATCACCACCGGGCCGCTCGGCCAGGGCATCGCCACCGCCGTCGGCATGGTGCTGGCCGAGCGCATCCTGAACGAGCGCTTCGGCGACGCGCTGGTCGACCACCACACCTACGTCATCGCCGGCGACGGCGACCTGATGGAAGGGGTCAGCCACGAGGCCTGCTCGCTGGCCGGCCATCTGAAGCTGTCGCGGTTGATCGTGCTCTACGACGACAACGGCATCTCGATCGACGGCCCGACCAGCCTCTCCTTCAGCGACGACACCGCGAAGCGCTTCGACGCCTATGGCTGGGACGTTCGCAAGGTCGACGGGCACGATCCCGAGGCGGTCGAGCGGGCCTTGGCCGAGGCCCGCGCCACCGACACGCCGTCGCTGATCTGCTGCCGCACCACCATCGGCTTCGGCGCGCCGACCAAGGCCGGAAAATCCAGCTCGCACGGCTCGCCGCTGGGCGGCGACGAGATCGCCGGCGCGCGCGAGGCGCTGGGCTGGCCCTATACGCCGTTCGAGATCCCCGAGCCGATCCTCCGCGCCTGGCGCGAGGTCGGTGCCCGTGGCGCGGCCGACCGCGAAGCCTGGGAGGAACGGCTGCAGGCCGCCGATGCCGGCACCCGCGCGGCGTTCGAGGCGGCGATGGCGGGCGGCGTGCCGGCCGATCTCGGCACCCTCGTCGCGGCGATGCGCAGCCGGCTGGTCGCCGAGCGGCCGAAGCTGGCGACCCGGCAGGCCTCGGGCAACGTGCTGGAAGAACTGGTGCCGGCGATCCCGGCGCTGATCGGCGGCTCGGCCGATCTGACCGGCTCCAACAACACCCGCACCAAGACCGGCGACGACATCGCCGCCGGCGCATTCGGCGGCCGCTACATCCGCTATGGCGTGCGCGAGCACGGCATGGCCGCGGCGATGAACGGCATGGCGCTGCATGGCGGGGCGATCCCCTACGGCGGCACCTTCCTGACCTTCAGCGACTATTGCCGGCCGGCGATCCGTCTGGCGGCGCTGATGCGCCAGCGGGTCGTTTTCGTGATGACCCATGACAGCATCGGCCTCGGCGAGGACGGCCCGACCCACCAGCCGGTCGAGCACCTGGCGGCGCTCCGGGCGATCCCCGATCTGCTGGTGTTCCGGCCGGCCGACGCGGTGGAGACCGCCGAATGCTGGGAAGCGGCGATCGCCAGCACCGACGCGCCCTCGGTGATCGCGCTGACCCGCCAGGGCCTGCCCACCCTGCGCGCCGCCGACGGGCCGGACAACCTCACCGCCCGCGGCGCCTATGTGCTGGCCGAGGCCGAGGGCGAGGCCAAGGTGACGCTGCTCGCCACCGGCTCGGAGGTCGAAATCGCCGTCGCCGCGCGCGACGCGTTGCAGGCCGACGGCATCGGCGCCCGCGTCGTTTCCATGCCGTGCTGGGCGCTGTTCGAGCGCCAGGACGCCGCCTATCGCGACGCGGTGCTGGGCGATGCCCCGGTCCGGGTGGCGATCGAGGCCGGCGTGCGCCTGGGCTGGGATCGGTATCTGGGGGCCAACGGGCATTTCGTCGGCATGGCCGGCTTCGGTGCCTCCGGCCCCTACCAGGAACTCTACCGGCATTTCGGCATTACCGCCGAAGCCGCCGTCGCCGCGGCAAAGGCGGCGCTCTAGCAGCGTCGCTCGCCCACCAACCCTTGTCATCAGGAGAGACCCAATGGCAGTCCGCATCGCAATCAACGGATTTGGCCGCATCGGCCGGCTGGTGCTGCGCGCGATCTATGAGTCCGGCCGGTCCGACGTCGAGGTCGTGGCGATCAACGATCTGGCCGATGTCGGCACCAACGCGCATCTGCTGAAATACGACAGCGTGCACGGCCGTTTCCCCGGCACGGTGGAGTCCGGCCCCGGCACGATGACCGTCAACGGCCATGCCATCAAGGTGCTGCAGGAGCGCGACCCGACCCAGCTGGCCTGGGGCGATATGGGCATCGATGTGGCGATGGAGTGCTCGGGCATCTTCACCAAGCGGCCGGATGCCGCCAAGCATCTGGAGGCGGGCGCCAGGAAGGTGCTGATCTCGGCCCCCGGCACCGACGAGGACATTACCGTCGTCTATGGCGTCAACCACGACAAGCTGACGCCCGAGCACAAGATCGTCTCCAACGCGTCCTGCACCACCAACTGCCTGGCGCCGGTCGTCTATGCGCTGAACAACGCGATCGGTATCGAGCGCGGCTTCATGACGACGATCCACAGCTACACCGGCGACCAGCGCACCGTCGACACCATGCACAAGGATCTGCACCGGGCGCGGGCCGCGGCGGTGTCGATGATCCCGACCTCGACCGGCGCCGCCAAGGCGGTCGGCAAGGTGCTGCCGGAACTGAAGGGCAAGCTGGACGGCGTCGCCATGCGGGTGCCGACGCCGAACGTCTCGGTGGTCGATCTGAAGTTCGTGCCCAAGCGCGCCACCAGCGCCGACGAGGTCAACGCGGCGATCAAGGCGGCGGCGGCCAGCAACCACCTGCAGGGCATCCTCGGCTGGTACGACGAGCCGCTGGTCTCGATCGACTTCAACCACGACAGCCACTCGTCGATGTTCGCGGTCAACGAGACCAAGGTCATCGACGGCGATCTGGTCCGGGTGATGAGCTGGTACGACAACGAGTGGGGCTTCTCATGCCGCATGTCGGACACCGCCGTCGCCCTGGCCAATATCGGGTAGCGCGCTACCCCTCGAGGAGCCGGTCGATCTCGTCCTGATCGATCGACAGCATGTCGTCGGCCGCCGCCTGATCGACATCCATGATCTCGTCGATGGTGCTCTGGTCGATGGTCGCCGCCGCTGGCGTCTCCGTGCGGGTGGCGACGTTGCCGTGGATGGTGTCGTTCGCGATGGCGACCAGGGCCTTCAACTCGGCGGCGACGCGGCCGACGACCGCCTCGAGGCCCTGGTCGTGGGCGCCGCTGACCGCCGACTCGATCTCCGGCAGGCCGAACGCCACGATCTCGTCGAAGCGGGCGATGGTCTCCTCCAACCGGCCACGATAGCAATCCGGGCTGTTCTCATAGGCGAAGATCGCCAGCGCCTTGTCGGCGAATCCGCTCGCCTGGAAATGCTCGACATAACTCTTCGACCGCCACTCCTTGGCGTCCTCCAGACATTCCGGCATCGACGGGACGAGGTCGAGCAGCATGACCAGCTCGTTGAAATGGTTCAGATAGTCGGTCGCCAGCAGGGTCCGCTCATGGATGTTCTTGCCGCGCACCAGCAGCGCCAGCGTGCGCGGCATCGAGCCGGGGGCGGTGTCGGGTTCGCGGTCGGGGCACGGTTGGACGGTCATGCGGATATCGGCGACGGTCGATCTTCGGGGCGGTCCCGTCAGCCAAGCACGAAGCCGGTCGCCGAACGGTTAATGTGGCGACAATCCGCCTCAGCCGGGCGGGCGGGCGACGATCGGCGTGGCGTCGGCGACGCGGTCGGAGGGGTGGAGCACGACCGTCTCGCCGGCCTCCAGCCCCTGCAGCACCTCGGCGTGGCGGCCGTTCATGCGGCCGATCTCGACCCGCCGCAGGCTGGTCTTCCCGCCCGCCGCGGCGAAGACGGCCCAATCCTCGCCGGCCCGGAACAGCGCCCCGACCGGCAGCTTCAGCACGTCGTCGGCGGCCCAGACGATGACCGCCACTTCGACCCGATAGCCGTGGCCCAGGCTGCGCCAGAGTTCCGGCGGCTCGGCGAAATCGACGATCACGTTGACCCGCTGCTCATCGATGCCCAGCGCCGAGGTCCTGGTGAATCCAGTCGGCTCGACCCGCCGCACCCGGCCGGCCAGTTCGGCACCGCCGCCCCAGCCCTCGATGATCGCCTCGGCGCCCTCGGCGACCAGCACCGCGTCGGTCGACAGCAGGTCGACGACGATCTCCAGATCGCCGGGATCGCCGATTTCGGCCAGCGCCGCCCCCGCCGAAACGACCCCCTCGCTCTCGTGGAAGACGCTGAGGATACGCCCGTCGACCGGCGAGACGACCGGGAAGCAGCAACCGCTTTCCGGTGTCGCGCCGTGGTTTTCCGGCGACGGCCCGATCAGCGAGGCGCGGGCGGTCTCCAGCTCGTAGTTGCGCATGGTCAGCGAGGCCCGCGCGGTGAGCAGTGCCGCCTCTTCGGTGCGCACCTCCATCCGCGACCGGTCGAGCGCCGCCTCGGCGATATTGCCCCGCTCGTGCAGCCGTTGCGCCCGCTCGTACTCGGCGTGGGCGAATTCGAGCTGCGCCTCGCTGCGGGCCAATTCCGCCTCGGCCAAGGTCTTCGCCGCCGCCGCGGTCTGCACCGCCGCCTCCAGCTCGGTGCGGGTGCGCCGGTCGAGGAATGCCGGGTCGACCGGCAGGATGTTCACCAGCACCGTCTCGGCGGCGGTCACCGGATCGCCGACATGGCCCTCGAAGCGCAGCACCCGGCCGGGGATCGGAGCGGAGACCACGTACACCTCGCGCACCCGGGTTTCGCCGTCGTCGGCGACGGTCACCCGCATCGGCCCGCGCTCGAGCACCGCCAGATCGACCGGCACCGGCTTGGGCAGGAAGGCATAGACCCGGCCGGCGGCGACCAGCGCCAACCCGGCCGCCCGCCAGCCCCATTTGCCGAGTGTCTTTAAATTCACGCCTCTACTCCCGTGTCTTGAGGACCGCGACCAGGTCGAGATAGGCCACCCGCCGGGCGACCAGAAGTCCCGAGCCGGCCGCCGCCAGGACGACGACGACGACCGCCCAGCCATAGGTGGAGCGCTCGACGGCGAAGGGCAACCGATAGAGGTCGGTGTCGAAGGCAGTGACCATGTAGCTGACCAATCCGTAACCCACCAGGCAGCCGATCGGCAGCGACAGCGCTGTCAGGATCGCCAACTCGCCGAGCAGGATATACGCCACTTCCGCCCGGTAGAAGCCGAGCACCCGCAGGCTGGCCAGTTCGCGCGCCCGCTCCGACAGCGAGATGCGGGCGCTGTTGTAGACGACGCCGATGGCGATCAGGCCGGCGAACAACACGTAGAACGAGACCATCTGCAGGATGGTGCCGTCGATCATCGTCCGGAAAGTGGCGAGCGCCGTGCCGAGATCGGCGACGCTGAGGACCGCCGGCAGGTCCTTGAGCCGGCGGAAGAGCTCGGGCCGCGCGGTGCCGTCGATCAGCAGATTGGCCCCGGTCGCCACCGACGCGTCGCGCAGCGCCCGGTTCAACGCCCGCCGATCCATATAGGCGTTGATGCCGATGAATTCCTCGACGACCCGGGCCACCGGCAACTCGACGACCGGGCGACGGCCCTCCAGCATCTCGGCGATCACCGTATCGCCCTCGCCGGCGCCGAGCAGGCTGGCGAGCTTTCCGGTCAGCAGCAGTCCCTCGGACGGCACGGTCACCGGGCGGCCGGAATCGTCGACCAGCCGCGACAGATCGGCATCCGGCTCGATGCCCAACAGCGCCACGCGCCGCGACAGATGGCCGTGGCGGAACCGCACCGCCTCCGCCCGATACAGCTCGACCTTCAACACCCCCGGCAGGCGCGCCAGCTCGGCGCCGATCGCATCCTCCCGCACCTCGGTGAATTGCACGTCGACGTCCTGGCGCTGCGACTGGTTGAAATAGGAGTCGAGCATCACGTCGACGGAGTCGATGAAGAACAGGGTCATCACCAACAGCGATACCGCCGCGGCGATGCCGCCGATCGTGGTCAGCGAGCGGACCGGCCAGCGGGTGATGTGGCGCAGGATCATCCGCGTCGCCGGCGCCGCCCGCCGGGCGAACACCGAGCGCTCGATCAGCGTGCCGCGATAGACGGTCGGCGGCGGCGGCGTCATGGCGACGGCCGGCGGCAGCCGCGCCGCCCGGCGCACCGCGAAGATCGCGCCGCTCGCCGCCGCCGCCAGGCCGGCCAGCCCGGCGCCGGCGACGACCGCCGGGTCGAAAGCGTAGTAGAGAAAGGGGAAACGGTAATAGTCGGCGTACATGGCGGTTACGCCGCGTCCCATCCAGATGCCGAAGGCCCAGCCCAGGCCGACGCCGATGACGGCGATCGCCAGCACCAGCTTCATGTAATGCCAGCCGACCGCCACGTTGGAATAGCCGAACGCCTTGAGCACGCCGATCTCCTCGCGCTCGGTCTCGACCAGGCGGCTGACGACGACGTTCAGCAGGAAGGCGGCGACCGCCAGGAAGATCGGCGGGATGATGCCGGCCATGGTGGACAGCTGGTCCATCTCGCTGCGCAGGAAGAAGTCGGAGATCTGCTCGGTGCGGCCATAGGCGCCGATCCCGCCATAGGGTGCCAGCAGGGCGTCGAGGCGCTCGATCACCGCCGGCTCCGACGCGCTCCAGGTCAGCCTGACCGAAACGTCGTTGAAGGCCCCCTCCAGGTCGTAGGCCGCCTCCAGTGCCTCGCGGCCCATCCAAAGGATGCCGTAGCGCAGATCGTCCGGCACCAGATCGCCCGGTCCGATGACGTAGACATGCTCCGGCGACATGGCGATGCCGACGACGCGCAATGTCCGCCGCTTGCCGTTGATCGTCGCGGTGATCGGATCGCCGGGCCGCAGGCCGTGCGCCTCGGCGAAGGCCTCGCCGACGATGGTCTCCTCGGGATGGCTGGCGCGGATCCAGCGGCCGGTGCGCAGCACCAGCGCGTTGAGCACCGGCTCGCCATTCTCGGGCAAGGACTGGACCGCCGCGCGTACCGGTTCGTCGAGGGCCGGCATGTCGAGCAGCACGCCGTGCAGGATCCGCGTCTCGACCTGGGCGACCCCGGGGATCGCCGCGATGCGGCGTCCCAACAGCTCCGGCGCCCGCTTCGCCTGGGCGAACACGTCGGCGAAGCGGTAGCGGTCGTAATAGGCGTCGCGGGTCTCGCGCAGCGAGGTGAACGTGCCGAGCGACATGACGACGACCGCGACCCCGGCGGCGATCACCACCGCGATCGCCAGCACCTGGCCGGCGGCCCGGCGGATGTCGCGAAACAGTTTCTTGTTCAGCGGCGTCATCACCAGCTCAGGCTCTTGGCCGGCTGCCGGTCGCCGTTGCGCTCGCTGCTGGCGATGCGGCCGTCGGCGACCTGGATCACCCGGTCGGCCATGGCGGCGATGCCCATATTGTGGGTGATGACGATGGTCGTCGTCCTCAGTTCGCGATTGACCGTCTCCAGCGCCTCCAGCACCTGGACGCCGGTGGCGCTGTCCAGCGCGCCGGTCGGCTCGTCGCACAACAGCACTTCCGGCCGCTTGGCGACGGCGCGGGCGACGGCGACGCGCTGCTGCTGGCCGCCGGAAAGCTGCGACGGAAAATGGTCGATCCGGTCGCCGAGCCCGACCAGCCCCAATGCCTCCTCCGGCGTCATCGGGTCGCGAGCGATCTCGGTGACCAGGGCGACGTTCTCACGCGCCGTCAGGCTGGGGATCAGATTGTAGAACTGGAAAATGAAGCCGACATTGTCGCGGCGATAGCGGGTCAGGGCGGCATCGCTGATCGCCGTCAGTTCGGTACCGTGGAAAAAGACCTTGCCGTCGGTCGGCACGTCGAGGCCGCCGAGGATGTTCACCAGGGTCGATTTGCCGCTGCCCGAGGGCCCCAGCAGCACGACCAGTTCGCCGGCCTCGATTTCCAGGTCGACGCCGCGCAGGGCGTGGATCTCCACGTCGCCCGGCCGGTAGACCTTGGTCACGCCGATGGTGCGAAAGGTGGCCTGTCGTGTGTCCTCGGGGTTTGTCGCGGCTGCGTTTGCGGGCATGGTTGGCGTATCCGTCGGGGGCGGCGTCGGCAAGGCTGCACCCTCCTTGTCCGCCCGGCCTTGAGGTAGGTCAACCCCATGCCCGCGATCCTGGTCCACGGTCTCGACGATGCCCTGGCGGCGGCCGCCGCCGCCGCGGAGTTGGGCGTGCCGTGGCAATTGGCCAGCGCCCCGGCGGCCGGGCTCTATGCCGGCGCCGGCTGGTTCCTGGCCTTGCTCGATGCGGTACGGGCGGCCCATCCCGGGCTGGACGTGGCCGGGACGCTGGATTGCGACGACGCCCCGGGCGCGGTGCTGGCGGCACTGCGCGCGGGCATGAAGGAGGTCGTGTTCCTGGGCGATGCGGGCATCGCGGCCAAGCTGTCGGCGATCGCCGAACAGAGCGGCGCCGTGCTGCGCACCGAACGGCAGCACGCACTCGACCCGCGCCACGCGCGCGACAAGCGCAGGGCCTGTCGCGAATGGCTGGCACCGGGCGGCTGACCCTGTGCCGGTGAAGAGAATCCGCCCGGCCTTCGTTCGCGAGACCGAGGGCGTCCGCCAAACCGAAACGAATCCGAACGGGAGTCTTTCCATGGCCGACTTTGAGACCGTCACCCTGACCAGCCAGCCGATACTTCTTGTCCACCGCAAGAGCGCGATCGCGCCGGAAGCGATTGGCGCCGCCATGGCAGAGGCGTTCGGCACGTTGATGGGCTTCATGCAGCAATCCGGCATCGAGATCGCCGGAGCGCCGCTGGCGCTCTACCGCGACTACAACGAGACCGAAACGGTGTTCGAC
>JABDIP010000023.1 GCA_013003675.1 Inquilinus sp. | reverse complement strand
GCAGTCGAGGGCCGCGTCTCGCCGCCGACATAGGGCCGATGCACGGTGGCGCCGAGGCCGTAGGCGATATCCTCGAATGCCGGCTGGAGCTGGCCGAACCGCCCGGCGCCGCCATGCGCCAGTGATTGCAGCTTGTTGTCGGCCATACTGGTCAGGAGGTACTCGGGATAGCCGTCGCGGGTCAGGTCGTGGCTGGCAATGCCCATGCCCCAGATCTTCAACGGCCGCCAGCCGTCGGCCTGGGTGTACTCGACCGGCTCCCGCCCGGGGTCGAAGCGAAAGAGCTGCTCCTGCCCGCCCCGGTAATATTGCCGGTCGTTGCTGACCCGCAGGTCGGGAATGCCGTCGCGGTTCCAGTCGCTGAACAGCAGCGAAAGCGCACAATGGCCGGACCCAAGCTCCGCCGCGGTGCCGTAGCGTTCACCTTGTGGCCGCAAGACGCGGCTGTCGTGGCAGGTGCCGAACGGCGCGCCCGGCCGGTCGCGGTCGACATAGTTGCCGAAGGCCAGCGTCGGCAGTGTCTCGCCCTGCTCCCACACGGCGCTGAAGGCGGTGGTCCAGGCATCGCCGCCATCGATGCCCCAGCGATCGTTGGCCGGCTCGAAGCGGCAATCGCCGAGCCCGCGCAGTACAAGGTTCTCGCCAACCCGCAGCACCACGAGATCGAGCCGGCCATCGCTGTCGATGTCGAGCGGATAGGCGCCGGTCGCATCGCTGACGGCCGTCGCGCCGTCGACCGGGGCGAAGGCGAGCGGCCCGCCCCGCCGGCCGACATTGCGATAGAGGCGGGCCGGCGCCGTGCCGCCGGCGAAGTAGAGGTCGGGGAAGGCGTCGCCATCGCAATCGAGCACGGCAACGCCGCCGCCGACGAAATGCTCCCAGCCTCCGGCATAGGTGCCGTTGATGCCCGCGGCCGCCGCCTCGTCCACGAAGATCGGCGCGGCGATTCCGCCCTCGGGTGCCGCCCCCGCCAGCGAGTCCGACGCCACCGCGGCGATCGCCAGCCGCCCGGGCTCAAGCGGCTCATCGAGAATGTCGAGGCTCTTCAGGAACTCGACGACCGCCGCCCGGTCGGTCTCCGGCAAGCCCTCGAAGGCGCGGCGCGCAGGGCCCGCCTCGCCGCCATGATGGCCGACCGCTTCCACCAGGGTGCCGAGATCGCCACGATGGCCATAGGGCGCGGTCGCACCGACACCCCACAGCGGCGCGGTGCGGAACCGGTCGCGCGGCACGAAGTTCTGGGTGATCACCTCATTGGCGAAAAACGGCCGTTCGGCGTCGGCGATGACGTGACGCTTCAGGTCGGTGAACGCCGGGACCAGCAGCCTGCCACGGTCGTCGACGGCCAGACGGTCGCCCCACAGCGCCGCCAGATCGACCGCCACCCGACCGCCGGCTTCCCTATCGCGCAGCGTGCCGGCCGGATTGTAGGGGCCCGGCTCGACGAACACCGCGCTGTCGAGCGGCAGGGCCGGGATGTGGCAGCTCTCGCAGCCGATCTCCGCGAACAGCGCTTCGCCGCGCGCCACGGCCTCGCGCAGCGCCGGATGATCGGGAATCGTCCGAGCCGGCGGCGGCAAGGTCGCCTGGAACAGCACGGCGGCGGTGACATCGCCCTCCGACAGCTCGGCCGTCACACCGTCCAGGTCGAAATCAGCCTCGCCGGTCCAGCGCGGCCCGAACCGCTCGACCGGCTGCATGCCGTGATGCTGGTTGAAGGCAGTGACGCTGAACTGGCGCAGCGAGATCGTCACCGCCTTCTGGCCGAACGGCTTGACCACCAGATCGGCATGCACGCCTTCCACCGCGTCGGTGTCGACGACTCCGTCGGGCCGTGCCGTGAGCCAGCCGAAACCGACCCCTTTGGCGCTCAGCGGCGCGCGGACGGCCTCGCCGGTCCGGCCCGCCTCGGCGACGGCGGCGTCGCGCTGACCGTGCAGCTCCGCCGTCATCTCCCGCGCCAGCAGCTCCAGCAATCCTGCCCCGTGCACCGCCGTGGTACCGCGTTCCATGCTGAGATCGGGCGAGACGCTGTCGAAGTCGTATTCGATGTCCTGCGGCGCGACGAAGACATTGGCGACGAAATCGCCGGCGCCGCCGGCCGCCGGCTGGTTGTGGCAGCCCGCGCAGGCACTGGCATCGGGACCGGAGGTGCGCAGCATCGCCGGCGCCGCACCGACCGGCCGCCGGGTCGGCACTTCGGCCGCGGTCGCCGCCGGCCGGCCGGCGCCGTCGAGCCCGGTGAAGCGCGCCTCGAACAGGCGGCGGCCGGCGTCGATCAGCTCGGGCAGCGGGATGGCGCCGGAAACGGCATCGGCCTGCGAGATCGACTCCGGCACCGCGCGCTCGTCGCCGACCACCGGCTCCGCGCCCAGCACCGCGACGGGCGACGCCAGGGCCAGCCAGGGCAGGCAGACGACGGCAAGGACGACCCTCCTGGTCGTCATGGCGCCTCACACATAGCGGTTCACCAGGTTTTCCAGCATTTCCTGACGACCGGAGCGCGGCTTGGGGTCGAGGTCGTTCATCACCACGTAGTCGGCCAACTCTTCCAGACTCTTGCCGCCGCCCAGGATGTCGGCCCCCAATTCGCCGCTCCAGCCGGCATAACGCTCCTCGAGCAGCGCCTTGAAGCGGCCATCGGCGATCATCCGCTCCGCCGCCAGCAGCCCGCGCGCCAACACGTCCATGCCGCCGATATGGGCATGGAACAGATCCGCCGGGTCGATCGACTGGCGGCGGATCTTGGCGTCGAAATTGAAACCGCCCGTCGCCAGACCGCCGGCGTCGACGATGCGGTAGAGCGCCAGCGCCGCCTCCGACACATCGTTGGGGAACTGGTCGGTGTCCCAGCCGTTCTGCGGGTCGCCGCGGTTGATGTCGACGCTGCCCAGCAGGTCGTTGGCGATGGCGTAGGCGATCTCGTGTTCGAAGCTGTGCCCGGCGAGGGTGGCGTGGTTGACCTCGATGTTCAGCTTCACTTCGCCCTCGAGCCCGTGCTGCCGCAGGAAGGCATGCACGGTCGCGGCGTCGTGGTCGTATTGGTGCTTGGTCGGTTCGCACGGCTTCGGCTCGATCAGGATGGTGCCGTCGAAACCGATCTTGTGCTTGTGCTCCACCACCAGCGTCAGAAAGCGGCCGAATTGTTCGGCCTCCCGCCGCAGGTCGGTATTGAGCAGCGTATCGTACCCTTCGCGACCGCCCCACAGCACATAGTTGGCACCGCCGAGCCGGTGCGTCACCTCCATGATCTTGCGCACCTGGCCGGCGGCGTAGGCGAACACCTCCGGATCCGGATTGGTCGCGGCACCGCCCATGTAGCGTGGGTGGGAGAAGAGGTTGGCGGTGCCCCAGAGCAGCCGGACCCCGGTGCGCCCGATCTCCTCCTCCATCAGCCCGGCGATGTGGTCGAGGTTGCGGTCGCTCTCCGACAGGCTCCGGCCCGGCGGCGCGGCATCGACGTCGTGGAAGCAATAGAAGGGGGCGCCGAGCTTCTCGAAGAATTCGAAGGCGACCTTCAGCTTCATCTCGGCGTGTTCGAGATCGTCCGCCGCCTGCCACGGTCGGTCGAAGGTGCCAGCGCCGAACATATCGCCGCCCGGCCAGCAGAAGCTGTGCCAATAGCAGGCGGCGATCCGCAGATGGTCGGCCATCCGCTTGCCGAGCACCATGCGGTCCGGCTCGTAGTACCGAAAGGCCATGGGCTCGTCGCTATCCGGGCCGAGGAAGGGGACCCTATCGACGCCGGCAAAAAACGGTTTGCTCATAGCCTTCTCCTGAGTGTCATCCCTGCCCCGCATCGGCGGCGAAACGCGGAGCGAGCGCCGGGTAGAGCGCGCGGTAGGCGGCCCATTTCTCCGCGTAGCGGGCGACCATCGAGGCGTCCGGCTCGATGACGTGGTCGACCGGCGGCCGCGTGCAGATCGCCGCCGGATCCTCGTCGGTGGCGGCCAGACGTCCGAGCCTGGCCGCACCATAGGCCGGTCCCACCTCGCCGCCCTTGTGATAGGTCAACGGCCGGTCCAGTACAGCGGCCATGATACGCCCCCAGAAGGCCGAGCGCGCGCCACCGCCGATCACCGATGTGGCGCCGATCTCGCTGCCCGCCGCCGCCAGCGCGCGCTGACCATCGGCAAAGGCGAAGGCGACGCCCTCCAGCACCGCGCGCACCAGATCGGCGCGCCCGGTTTCGTGGCCGAGCCCATAGAACACGCCCATCGCCGTCGGGTCGTTGTGCGGCGTGCGCTCGCCCGACAGATAGGGCAGGAACAACAACCGGCCGGTATCGCGATCGGCCGCCTCCGCCTCGGCCAAAAGCGCGGCCTCGTCGGCACCGCCCAGAAGACCGGCGGCCCAGGACAGGCAGGCGGCGGCGCTGAGGATCACCGACATCTGGTGCCAAGTGTCGGGCAGGCAGTGGCAGAAGGCGTGAACGGCCTGCTCCGGATTTGGCGCGAACCCGGCATTGGCGACGAACATGACCCCGGAGGTGCCGAGCGAGACGAAGGCGGCGCCCGGCGTCACGACGCCGACACCGGCGGCGCCTGCGGCGTTGTCCCCGGCGCCGCCGGCGACCACGGCGCCGGCCGGCACGCCCCACTCGGCGGCCACCTCCGGCCGCAGGGTCCCGGTCGACCGCGAGCCCTCGAAAAGCTCCGGCATCGTCCCCGGCGCCAGATCCGTCGCCGCCAGCATGGTGTCCGACCACCGGCGGGCGCCGACATCCAGCCACAGCGTGCCGGCGCTGTCAGACATCTCGGAGGCGTAGGCGCCGGTCATGCGCAGGCGCAGATAGTCCTTCGGCAGCAACACCTTGGCAGTCGCAGCAAAAATCTCCGGCTCGTGCCGCGCCACCCAAAGCAGCTTCGGTGCGGTGAAGCCGGGCATCGCGAGATTGCCGGTGATCCGCCGGCTGTCCGGGGCGCGGCGCTCAAGCTCCGCGCATTCCGCGCCGGAGCGGCCATCGTTCCACAGGATCGCCGGCCGCAGGACCCGATCGGCGGCGTCGAGCAAGGTGGCGCCATGCATCTGCCCGGACAGGCCAATGCCGCGCACAATCGACAACTCCCGCTCCCGCCGGCTCTTCAGCGCCGACATCGCCAGGCCCGTCGCCCGCCACCAATCGGCCGGGTCCTGTTCCGACCAGAGCGGGAACGGGCGCGACACTTCCAGCGGCGCGCTGGCCTGATCGACCACCAACTGGTCGTCGTCGACCAGGACGACCTTGACGCCGGACGTGCCCAGATCGATGCCGAGATACATCCGCCGGCGCCCCCCTCTAATCCGTCCGCGGGCGCTCGGGTTTCAGATATCCCGCTTCGCCGCCCAGTGCTTCCCCAGGCTAGTCGAAACACCACCGGAGCGGCAACATCACCGCACTGGCGAACCGGTCGTGAACCGGGATAGACACCGGCATGCCTCTACCGGAACGAGAATAAGTTAAACAAACCTTTACAAATATCTGCGACCCTTCTGGAAGGGGAGTCATCATCGTCTTTAGCCGCTTCATGAGGTCGTATCCGATGCGACAGGGGATCACGCCCCGTGCCGGAGCTTTCAGCGCGGGCGGAACACCCATTCCAGATTCGCGACCTCGTACGCCGGCACCGCGACGGGGGCGGCAACTGGACGGTGGATTTCGCGGGGGCCCGCCGCGGTGACCTTCAATGCCAAAAAGGCGACGGCAAGGTCCCGCCTGCGGCGCCTTCTCGCATTCGGTAACAACCATCCGGCCGAGACCGCACAGGCGTACCCGGTCGGAGCACAGGATCTTGTCGGTCGGCTGACGATTCGGGGCCGCATCTTCGTCGCGTTTCTGCTGATGTCGATGATCACCGGCGGTCTTGGGACCTACGCCTTCGCCCGGATCAGCGACATGAGCCGGCTGGTCGCCGCGACCTACGACCGGCCGCTGATGATGATCAACTATACGCGAAAGGCGCTGAACGACTTCTCGCTGATGGATGGGCGGCTGGGCCGGCAGGTGCTGGCCAAGACACCCTCGCTGGCGGCGCGCAACCGCGTCGAGATGCAACGCAGCACGGACATATTCTTTGACGACCTGCGCCAGGCGCGCGAGCGCTCGCTGTCGGACGAGGGGTTGGACCTGATCGACGAGATCGAAATTCTGGTGCGCGTTTGGGCCGAAAAGCGCCAGATTGCCTACAACCAGGGGCTGACTCCGGAGCGCTGGGAGGAGATGGACAACATCTCTGTCCAGATCACGCAGCGCTTCGACCAGTTGATCGCCATCGCCACCGCCGACGGCTTTCGCCAGCGGCAAGCGGTGATGCGGTCGATCGACTCGTCGCGGGACTTCACGGTGATCGTCACCCTGCTCGGCCTGTTCGTCTCGTTGACCGTCACCGTGGCGCTGGCGCGGATGATCACCCGGCCACTGTCGATCGCCGCCGAGGCGGCCGGCCGGATCGCCGCCGGCGACATGGATGTCGAGATTCCCGACACCTCGTCCGACGAGACCGGCGTCCTGCTCGGCACCATGAGCGTGATGCAACAGAACATCCGAGAGATGATGCGGCGCGAGGTGGAACAGCGGAAATCCGCCCAGACCCGGCTGATCGATGCCATCGAGAAATCGAGCGAGGCGGTCGTGCTGCTGGACGCCGACAACGGCATCCTGATTGCCAACAGCCAGGTCCGGGACTTCTTTCCGCGTTGCGCCGAATTGGATCTGATCGGGATGGATTTCGACGCCTTTCGCGCCTGCATCGACGACCCGATGCCGTCGCTCGGGAAGTCCAGGCGGAATAGCAACGGGCGTCGGCCGACCGAGCACCAACTGCAGGACGGCCGCTGGGTGCGCGGCAGCCGCAGCGCCACCCAGGATGGCGGCGCGATCGTGTTCTGGACCGACATCACCGAATTGAAACAGCGCGAAGCCACGTTGCGCGCGGCGAAGAAGCAGGCCGAGGCGGCCAGCGAGGCGAAAAGCGCCTTCCTGTCGAACATGAGCCACGAGCTGCGCACGCCGCTCAACGCGATCATCGGATTCTCCGAGGCGATTGCCAGCGAGATATTCGGACCGGTCGGGCAGCCGCGCTATCGCGACTATGCGAACGACGTGCTGCGCAGCAGCCGCCACCTGCTCGACGTGATCAACGACATCCTCGACATCTCGAAGAACGAGGCGGGCAAGTTCCAGATCCGCCGCGAGGCGGTGCCGGTCCACGAGGTCGTCGACGACTGCCTGAAGATCGTCCGTGACTGGGCCGACCGCTCCGGCGTTCTGCTGCGGACCGACAAGTTGGATCCGGCCCTGAAGGTACGGGGCGATCCGGCCCGCTTACGCCAGGTGCTGCTGAACATCCTGTCGAACGCGATCAAGTTCACCGAAGAGGGCGGCAGCGTCACGGTCAGCGCCGGCAAGTCGAGCCGCCGTGCGGTCATTCGCGTCACCGATACCGGGATCGGCATGCGCCAGAAGGACATCCCGACGGCGATGTCGATGTTCGGGCAGATCGACAGCACCCTGGCCCGCAAATACGAGGG
>JABDIP010000012.1 GCA_013003675.1 Inquilinus sp. | reverse complement strand
GGCGGCGTCGTCATCGCCGATGCGATGGAGGAGTTGGGCCGGCTCGCCAGCCGCCTCGACATCCCGGTCGCGACATCGATATCCGGTCAGGGCAGCCTGGCCGAGAGCCATCCGAACTGCCTCGGCGTGGTCGGCTCGAACGGCGGCACGGACGAGACCTGGGAGGTCCTGGCGGCAGCCGACCTGGTCGTCTTCATGGGCTGCCGCGCCGGCTCGACCACGACGTCGCGGTGGGAGGCGCCGGGCACCGCGGCGCGCATCGTGCATTTCGACAGTGACCCGATGGTGATCGGTGCCAATTACCGTACCGAGGTCGGCGTCGTCGGCGATCTGCGCTTCGCGCTGGCCGGGCTGAACGAGGTGCTCGACCGCAAGGGGCAGGGTGCCGACGGCTTTGGCGCGGCCGCGGCCGTCGCCGCCGCCAAGCGCCGCAAGTTCGACCGGTTTCACACCCTGGCCGAGGAGCCGTCGACGCCGATCCGGCCGGAGCGGGTGATCGCCGCCATGATGGACGTGCTGCCGGACGACGCGATCGTCGTCTCCGACCCGGGGACCTCCTGCCCGTATTTCTCCGCCTACTACCAGTTGCCGCGCGCCGGGCGCCACTTCATCACCAACCGTGCCCACGGCGCGCTGGGCTATTCGATGAGCGCGGCGCTGGGCGCCTGGTACGGAAGGCCGGACCGAAAGGTCGTGGCGATGATGGGGGACGGCTCGTTCGGCTTCAGCTGCGGCGAGCTGGAGACCGTGATCCGGTCGCGTGCGCCGATCACCTACATCGTGCTTTCCAACAGCAGTTTCGGCTGGATCAAGGCCAGCCAGGACGCCGATTGCGACAAGCGCTACTACAATGTCGATTTCGAGCGGTCCGACCATGCCGCCATTGCCGCGGCGTTCGGCGTGAAGTCGTGGCGGGTCGAGGCCCCGGAGGATTTGACGGGCGTCTTGAAGATGGCGATCGACCATGGCGGCCCGACATTGATCGACGTCGTCTGCCAGCCGCTGGAGGAGTCGAACGCACCGGGCCGCCGCTGGATGGGCTAGGCGGGCACCGGTGTCCGGAACCGACCGGTTGGACGTGAATGGACGCAGGCAGGTAGGCTGGGGCAAGTAGGCTGGGGCAAAAAGGGCCCGGGCAAGAGGACAGGGAAGTAGGCGGGGGATGCCAAACGGCAGGCCGAAAAGCGTGATTGTCATCGGCGCCGGGATCGTCGGGGTCTCCGCGGCGATCTGGCTTGCCCGCGCCGGAGCGTCGGTGACCCTGGTCGACCGCAATGCGCCGGGGACCGGCACGTCGTACGGCAATGCCGGCGTGCTGGCGGCCTGTTCGGTCGTGCCGGTGACGACCCCGGGACTGATCGCCAAGGGCCCTAAGCTGCTTCTCGATCCGAATTTTCCGCTGTTCCTGCGCTGGCGCTACCTGCCGCGTCTGGCCCCGTGGCTGGTCAGGTATCTCAGCCATGCGAACGATGCCGACACCCGCCGGATCGCGGCGGGTCTGGCGCCCATCGTCAGCGACACCGTCGAGCAGCACCAAGCCCTGACCGAAGGCACGGACGCCGCCGACTGGGTGGTCGGGTCCGACTATGTCTTCGCCTATGCGGACCGGGCGGCGTTCGAGGCCGATCGCTATGTTTGGGCATTGCGCAAGAATGCCGGGTTCGAGCCCGACCTGATCGAAGGCGATGGCGTGCACGACTACGAGCCCGCCTTGGGCCCGTCGGTCGGGCTGCTCGCGCGCATGAGGGATCATGGCTTCGTCCGCGATCCGGGCGGCTATGTGCAGTCGCTGGCGCGGGTTTTCGAGCGGGAGGGCGGCCGCATCAAGCAGGCGGAAGTGCGCGATATTCGGCTCTCCGACGGCCGTGTCACCGGGGTCGAGACGGAGACCGGGCTGGACGAATGCGATACGGCGGTTCTGACCACCGGCGTGTGGTCCAAGCCGCTCGCCGATAAACTCGGCCTCTCGGTGCCGTTGGAGACCGAGCGCGGCTACCATATCGTCCTCAAGGATCCCTCCATCCGCCTGCGGGCGCCGACCATGGTCGCGTCGGGGAAATTCGTCGCCACCTCCATGGATGGCGGCCTGAGATGCGCCGGCGTGGTGGAGTTCGGCGGGCTCGAGGCCGGCCCTTCCGATGCCCCGCTCGCCCTGCTGAGGAAACAGGTCGGAGAAACCTTTCCAACGTTGGAATTCGATGGAGTCGAAAACTGGCTGGGCCACCGTCCGGCCCCGGCCGACAGCCTGCCGCTGATCGGCGAGATCGGAAATACCGGCGTGATCGCCGGGTTCGGGCACCATCATATCGGTCTTACCGGAGGACCGAAAACCGGTCGCCTGATCGCCGATCTGATAACGGCAAATGGCACAAACCTGGATTTGGCACCTTACAATCCAGGCCGGTTCCGGCAACACTAGAAGGCACAATCAGGGAGGAGAGAATGAAAACAACATTTGCAGTACTGACCGCCACATCGGTCCTTGCACTGGCCACAGCGACGGCTTCCGCCGAGACCTGGGATATGCCGATGGCCTACTCAGCATCGAACTTCCACTCTGCCAACGGCGCGGAATTCGCGCGATGCGTGACGCTGGGCACCGGCGGCGAGCTGGAGATGGTCACCCATCCCGGCGGCTCGTTGTTCAAGGGCAACGAGATCAAACGCGCGGTCCAGACCGGGCAGGTGCAGATCGGCGAGCGCCTGCTTTCCGCGCACCAGAACGAGGACGCGCTGTTCGGCGTCGACTCGATCCCGTTCCTGGCGACTTCGTTCGAGGATTCGATCGATCTGTGGGATGCGGCGAAACCCGAATTCTCGCAACTGCTGGACTCGCAGAACCTGCACCTTCTGTATTCGGTGCCGTGGCCGCCGCAGGGCCTCTATTTCAAGCGGGAGGTCGATGCGGTGGCGGATATGGAGGGGATCAAGTTCCGCTCTTACAACACCGCAACCGCCCGTCTGGCCGAGCTGACCGGCATGCTGCCCGTCCAGATCGAGGCGGCGGAGATTTCGCAGGCCTTCGCCACCGGCGTCGCCGAATCCATGATCTCGTCCGGGTCGACCGGGTATGACCGCAAGGTCTGGGAGAGCCTGACCCACTTCTATGAAGTCGACGCCTGGCTGCCGCGGAACTATGTGTTCGCCAACAAGCAGGCCTGGGAAGGCCTCGACGAAGCGACTCAGAATGTCGTCAACGGCTGTGCCAGCCTGGCGGAATACTCCGGCTACTGGCGCTCGGTACAGTACACCGAGTTCACCCTGGGCGAGTTGGCCGCCAATGGCATGGTCGTTCAGCCTGCCGGCAACGGCCTGAAGGCCGAACTGGAAGAGATCGGCGAGACGATGACCGCGGAATGGCTTGAGAGTGCCGGCGAGACCGGCGCACGCATCGTGGATGCGTTCAAGGCCAGCCGCTAAGGCATCGCGGGCCCCGGCAACATTCGCCGGGGCCCGTCTTTTCAGAAACAGGGGGGCCGCTATGCGCGCTGTCGGAGGCTTCCTTCGGCCATGGCTGGACAGGCTGTACCTGCTGGGCGGCGTGCTGGCCGCGCTCTGCCTGATCACCATTCTGACGCTGGTCACGTTACAGATGCTGGCCCGTTGGACCGGCGAGGTCTTTCCGGGCGCCCCGGACTACGCGGGGTATTTCATGGCGGCGGCCTCGTTCCTGGCCTTCGCCTATGCCCTCAACTACGGCGCGCATATCCGCGTCAGCATGCTGTTGAGCGCGCTGGGCCGGTTTCGCTACATCGGCGAGATCTGGTGCTTTGCGATCGGAACCGGGCTGTCGGTCTATTTCGCCCGTTACGCCATCAAGACCGCGTACTGGTCATACAAGCTCAACGATATCTCGCAGGGCCAGGACGCGACGCCGATCTGGATCCCGCAGATTGCGATGGTCGTCGGCACGGTGATCCTGTCCATCGCCATGGTCGACCATCTGGTTCGACTGATCTTCACCCGCGAGCACGGCATCTCCGCGGAGTCCGTAGACCGGCATACGGAGTAGGCGGTCATGGAAGAAATCTATCTCATCCTGATCTTCCTCTTCGTCCTGTTCCTGCTGCTGGGGACCGGCGTCTGGGTCGGGCTGGCGCTGTTCGGCGTGGCCTTCGTGGGTCTGGAACTGTTCACCACCCGCCCGGCCGGCGACGCAATGCTGACGACGATCTGGGGCTCGTCGTCCTCCTGGACCCTGACCGCCTTGCCGTTGTTCATCTGGATGGGGGAAATCCTCTACCGGACCCGGCTCTCGGAGGACATGTTCCGAGGCCTGGCGCCGTGGATGGCGCGGTTGCCCGGTGGGCTGGTCCACACCAACATCGTCGGCTGCACGATCTTTGCGGCCGTGTCCGGATCCTCCGCGGCGACGCTCACCACGGTTGGCAAGATGTCGATCCCGGAGCTGCGCAAGCGCGGCTACCCGGAGTCGATGATCATCGGCACGCTCACCGGCGCGGCGACGCTGGGCCTGATGATCCCGCCATCGCTGACGCTCATCGTCTACGGGGTGACGGTCAACGAATCCATCTCCAAGCTGTTTCTGGCCGGGATCGTGCCCGGACTGACCCTGGCCCTGATGTTCATGACCTATGTCGCCCTGTGGTCCGTCTTCAAGCCGTCCGAGGTCCCGAAAATCAGCGAACGCATGTCGCTGAGTCAGAAGATCCAAGAGTCGCGGTTCCTGATCCCGGTCCTGATGCTGATCCTGGTCGTCATCGGCTCGATGTATCTCGGTTTCGCCACCGCCACCGAGGCGGCGGCGTTCGGGGTGATCGGATCGCTCATCCTTGCGGCGACCCAGGGATCGCTGTCGTTCAAGACCTTCATCGACAGCCTGATGGGTGCGACGCGCACCTCGGCGATGATCGCGTTCATTCTCGGCGGTGCGGCGGCGCTGTCGCTGGCGATGGGTTTCACCGGCCTGCCGCGGGCTCTGGCGGAGTTGATCGACACGCTCGGCCTGTCGCCATTCGCGCTGCTGATGGTGCTGATGGTCTTCTACATCGTCCTGGGGTGCTTCCTGGACGGGATCTCGTCGGTGGTGCTGACCATGGCGATCGTCGAACCGATGATCCGCCAGGCCGGCATCGACATCATCTGGTTCGGCATCTTCATCGTCGTGGTCGTCGAGATGGCGCAGATCACCCCGCCCATCGGGTTCAACCTGTTCGTCATGCAGGGGATGACCCACCACCAGATGGGCTACATCGCCCGCACCGCCATCCCGATGTTTCTGATCATGGTGCTGATGGTGTTCGTGCTGATCTTCGTCCCCGATCTGGCGACGTACCTGCCGGAGAACATGCGTGGGCCCGCGGGGGGATAGGGCTACGGCCGCCCCGAACCGCTCAGGTACCCACCTTCGCCAGCACATCGGCGCGCAGGAATCGTTCGACGACGAGCATGAAGGCGATCGACGGGATCAGCAGGATCAACGCGGTGATCGAGGCGATCTGGTAGTTGCCCTCCATGCTGGCGCGGAACATGAGCAGCGGCAAGGTGGTGACGTCGGGCGTGCCGACGAAATAGGTGCCGGTGAATTCGTCCAGCGACTCCAGGAAGACGAAGATCGCGCTCGCCATGATGCCCGGCGTCGCCAGGGGCAGGGTGATGGTGGCGAAGGTGCGCAGGGGGCCGGCGCCCATGTTGCGGGCGGCCTCCTCCAGCGAACGGTCGACCGCGGCGAAGGCGGCGGTGGCGATCCAGACCGAATAGACCAGCCCGTGCAGGGTGTGGACCAGAACCACGCCGGCGATGGTGCCGTTCAATTGCAGCGTGTAGAAAATCCGCGCCACGTTGATGTAGATCGGCACGCTGGGAAACGCCTGCGGCATCAGGAACGCCAGCATGATAAGCGCCCGGGCCGGCAGCTTGAGCCGGGCGAGCGCGTAGCCGGCCGGCACGGACAGCGCCAAGCAGGCGAAAACGGTGAAGACCGCGATCCAGATGCTGGTGATCAGCGACTCCATCGCGTTCCCGCGCGGCCTGAAGACGCGCTCCCAGAAGCTGAATCCCCATTCCAGCGGCAGCTTGTGCGGGAAGTACCAGCGCTCGGTGACCGACCAGATCAGCAGGTTGGTGAGCGGCCCGAAGATCACCAGCGCGAGCAGGACGATCAGCACCGTCGACGGTAGGACGCGGCTGAGCCGGGCGAGGGCGGTCATGGCGGCCCCTCGCGCACGCCGCGCCGGAGGTAGATCCAGGCCACCGCGCCGGTCAGCAGGTAGGAGATGAAGCCAAGCGCATTGGCGGTGCCGTAGTCGCCATAGGCGTTGATCCGGAACGCCATGTCGACGGTCATCATGGTCGGGGTGTTGCCGGAGATCATCATCGGCACCGACAACACCGACATCATCGTGACGAAACTGAGCACCAGCCCGACGACGAGGATCGCGTGAACCTGGGGCACAACGATCTCAATCAGGGCGCGCAGGCGCGACGCGCCCAGATTGCGGGCCGCCTCGATCGTCGAGCGGTCGATCGAGGCCATCGCGCCGGCCACCAGAAGGGCGACGAACGGCGTCTGCTTCCAGACGAAGGTGATCACGATCCCGCGCCAGTCGAGGAAGCTCTGCGCCGAAAGCGGCTCGAGCAGCCCGGCCGCGGACAGGGCGTTGTTCATCAGCCCGTTCTTGGCGAGGAAGGTGCGCATGCACTGCGCCGCGACGATGAACGGGATGAACAGCGGCCAGCGATAGAGCCAGCGCAGCAGGGCGACCGCGAAGCCCACTTCGCCGAGCGTCAGATAGCCGCCGATCGCCACCGCGAAGATGCCGATCAGCGCGGTCGAGAGACCGACGATCAGGACCGTGAAGGCGATATCGGTCGCGTACAGCTCGTAGGCGTTGACGAAGTTGAACAGTCCGAACCGATCGCCGCCGTCACCCGCCCCCTCGACCGTGAAGGCGGAGACGAGCGAAAAACCGAGCGGATAGACGAACAGCGCGGCCAGCAGCAACAGCGCCGGCGTCACCAGCAGCAACCCGATCAGCGATGGAGAGCGCATCAACCGGGATGCCGGGGAAGGGGGGTCCGCATGCGGCAGCCCTTCCCCGACAGTTCCGATACGTCGAACGCTACTGGGCCACGTGCCGCTCGTAGTTCTCCAGCGCGAGATCGAAGAACTCCGCGATCGGGAAGGTCTTCCCGTTCGCCGCGAGGTCTTCCGGCGTCACGTCGGCAAACAGCTTCGCCCATGCATCCGGCGACATGAAGTCCTCGATGTGGCTGGCATCGATGCCGGGGTACCAGTTGAAGCGTTGCACGATGCCCTCGGCCTGAACCTGCGGGCTGGTCGCCAACTCGATGAACTCCCGGGCCAGGTCCGGATTGGTCGCCTTGGCCGGCGTCACGTAGTACATCGGCTGGCCGGGCATGCCCGGTCCGATCAGCTTCAGCTTGAGATCGGGCGACAGCCGTCCGTCCGCCTGCCAGGTGTAGAACATGTCGACCCAGACCGGCCCCATGGCGATTTCGCCGCGGTTCAGCATGTCGAGCGTGCCCGCGTTGCCCGGCGTGAAGGTGACGTTCTCGTTGAACGCCTTCAGCCCGTCGAGCGCGTCGCTCCAACCCTCGGCAACGCTGGCGTCATAGGGGCCGGCCATCATCTGGCCGGCATCGTCGGTCATGGCATAGAGCCAGCCCATATAGAAGCTGACCCCGGACATGCCGCCTTTGATGCCGTTGTAGCCGAACTGCCGCGGATGCGCCGTCGTCCATTCGACGAGGTCGGCATAGGTCGCCGGCGCATCGGCGACGAGCAGCGGGTTGTAGGCGATCGCGGTCTGGCTGTGGAACATCGGGATGACGTAGCCCGAGACGTCGGTGCCGAGCGCGTTGTCCGCCGCCGCCGAGGTCACCAGGGCGCCGGTCTCGACCTGGTCGCGATAGCTCGCCAGCAGGCCTTCGCGGACCAGATTGCCGCCCATCTTCTGGTGCACGACGGCGACGTCGATGTCCCAGGCCGCAGCTCCGGCGGCCGATTGCGCCGAGAGCTTCTCGAAGATCGCCTGCGAGCCGGCGTCGCCCGGTCCGGTGCCGACCACGTTGACGCGGACGCCGGGATGGGTCTCCTCGAACATCGGGCCGAGATAGTCGATGACATAATCGACCATGTTCTCCGACCCGGCGGTCGCGACGTTGAGAACGACGTCCTGGGCCATTGCCGGCGCCATGGCTGCTCCGGCGACCAGGGCGGCGCCTGCAAGGAATAGCTTTTTCATGATGTTTCCTCCCTTTCTTCATTGTTGCCCGTATGGGGGAACAGGTGGAGGGCCTCGACGGGCAGGCTGATCCCGACCGTCTCTCCTTCACTCAGATGGCGGTCGGAATCGACGACGAACTCCCGGCCGCCGACCGCCACCGCATAGCGGTAGAAGCCGCCGGGATAGCTCGACTGGGCGATCCGTCCGAACAGGGTCAGGGTCTTCGCATCGGTGTCGCTATCGGCTGACACCAGGCGGGCCGCGTTGGAATGGAAGTGGGCGCGAACCGGCCCGTGGGCCGAGCCGTTGAGCCGCTCGGCCTGTCGTGGCGGCACGCGGGCGGCGGTGTTGAGCGGGCCGGGTGCGATCCTGATCTCGTCGTCGCTCCGGTCGAGCACCAGATCGCAGATGTTCGAGGCGCCGAGGAAATCGGCGACAAATGCCGATTGTGGCGACTGATAGATCGTTTCCGGCGCCCCGACCTGCTCGATCCGGCCGCGATGCATGATGGCGATCCGGTCGGCCATCACCATCGCCTCCTCACGGTCATGGGTGACGTGGATGGCGGTGATGCCTAGGCGCTTCTGCAGCGCCCGGATCTCGTGTCGCAGCTCCAGGCGGATGCGGGCGTCGAGATTGGAGAGCGGTTCGTCGAGCAACAGCAGTTCGGGCTCCACCGCCAACGCCCTGCCCAGCGCCACCCGCTGCCGCTGGCCGCCGGAGATCTGTTCGACGTTGCGCTCGCCAAGCCCGCCCAGCTTGAGCAGGGCGAGCGTTTCGTCGACGCGGCCCGCGATGCGCTCACGCGGCCAGCGCCGCAACTTGAGCCCGTAGGCGATGTTCTTCGCCACGCTCATATGCGGCCACAGCGCGTAGGACTGGAACACCATGGCCATGCCGCGCTTCTCCGGCGGCGTATCGGTGATGTCGCGATCGGAGGCGATGACGCGGCCGCGGTCGACCCGGACGAATCCCGAGATGGCCCGCAGCAACGTCGTCTTGCCGCAGCCCGAGGCGCCCAGCAGCGCCACGAATTCGCCTGGAACGACGTCGAGCGACACCTCGTCCAGCACCGGGGTCGCGCCATAGCTGGCGGCGACCTGCCGAACCGAAAGTGAGCCGCGTGTCATGGCTCTTGTCCCGCCCCTCCCCGGACAGCGGAAACCGGACGGATATACTAGGTCATGGCCGCCGGGCGCACAAACATCGCGCTCCGGGAGGGTCGGATTGGGGGGCCGAATGCCGGTCCTGTGGAGCGTTTGCGACTTCTTTACGCGCCGGCGGGAAGAATGACCCAGCCGTCGGCATTGCCGGCGGTCGGGCCAAGCCAGGGCAGCCTACCCGCGGTTCAGTGCCCTGGCTTGGTCGCTTCTCCGGCCTTCCCGGCTATTGCTGGTTCAAATCCGAGAGAATGATGTTGGCGGCGGCGCTTTCCTCGACCGTCACCCGGCGATGCAGGAAGACCGTGCGGCCCTCCGCCGGTATGTAGACATTCGTCTGGACGATATAGTCGCCGGCGGGCAATCCGGTGAACCGGAAATTGCCGTTCCCATCGGCGATCACGGCGCGCCGATACTTGAAGTAGCGCGGGTCGAAATTGGCGACGCGCGTGTACCGGCCGCTGCGCGCCGGCCTCCACAATTCCCGCGTGTAACTGGTGTCGGGGACCACGACGACCTCGCTCCCGGCCGCCTCGATCAGCGAGCCCGGCACTCGGACAAAGGCCTGACCGCTGATCGAGGACCGACCGCGGCCGTCATAGTGGGCGAACTCGGCCTCGTTGAACGGCGTCGAGATATAATAGAGCTGCGGCCGTTGCGGACCGCTCGGCCAGGAGAAATTCAGCGGCGTCGTGCAGGCGCCAAGCAGCGTCAGCACGCCGATTGCCGCCAGCAGCCTTCCCTGTCGCCTTGGTCTTCCGATCACGAACCTGCCCCGTGCGCCTGTCGCGACGACCTTCTCGCGGACGCCGGCGACAGGCGGGATTGTGTCGCCTGACGCACGATATCGCAAGCCACCCGGCCGGGGCGATGGGCTTGCGGGGATGCTCAAGATTGGTCACGTGTATGCTAGTATTGTTCCGACTTCGCGGCACAACAACGCAATACGCTCAATAAGATAATTGGCAGACTTTTGTCCATATTGAATGTAGCGCTACGTAGTAAACGTCGGTTAACTATAAGAAGACTTGCTATGAGGGCGTGGTGCCCCCCAGATTAGTAGTTTGTTCATGTTTTCAACGGAAAAAGGCAGAAGCCAGGACGGCGTCTGGTCGAACCCGCGACGGGATTTTTGCCCCGGCGGACCGGCCGCGCCGCGCCAGGGCGGGGGACACGAATGATAGTGATGGCGCATCGCCGGTCGTTCACGAACCGGCTACGCGAAGGGCGAGAAGGGGAAGGGCCGGCGGCCGGATGGCGCCGGTCGTGCAGCGCGGCCGTCGCCGCGTTCGCCGCCCTCGGTCTGTCGGCCTGCGTCGTCACCGCGGCGTCCGATCAAGGTCGGGTAGACGGCGCCGATCTGCAAAGCCGAATGACCGTGGACGACGCCCATATGGCGGCGCTTTCCATGCAAATCGCCCTCGAGCGTCGGAGCGAGAACGAGGCCAGCACGTGGACCAACGATCTGAGCGGCAACCACGGCCGCGTCGTGCCGCGCGAGAGCTATCTCTCCGACGGCGGCGCCATTTGCAGGCAGTACGATGAGACCATGACCGTGGCCGGCCGCACCTATACCGAGCGCCGGGCCGCATGTCGCGATGGGGATGGGCGCTGGTCGACGACCTGATTGTCGACCGCGCACGGTAAGGAGGAACGGCTGACCCGCACCGGCCGCCCTCCAGGGGAGGGGCAGCGCATCGCGCTTCCCCTCTTTC